>CAWUWF010000080.1:0-16502 GCA_963925935.1 uncultured Arenicella sp.
CATGGCTGGCAGAAAAATTAGACAGTAAGATGTTACCGGCGCTGACCAGCGAGCATATAGAAGCAGAGCAATGGGCCAAATTACAGTTAAATTTGACCAACCCAGTTAATGCCTTAGCAAATATTCCGCTTAAGCAAATGCTTGAAGACAGGGGTTTTCGAAAAATAGTTGCCTGCTTAATGGAGGAACTGTTAACACTATGTGATGCCAAAGATATTAAGCTCCCGCAAATAAACGCGGTTCCAGGCCGTTGGATCCCAAGGATAATGAAATTACCGGATTTTCTATTCAAACTCGTTGGCAGGAAAATGATTGATATTGACCCTACCGCGAGACTGTCTATGTGGTGGGATCTTAGTAATGGTAAGGCGACTGAAATCGACTTTATCAATGGCGCGCTAGTCGCGGCTGGAAAAGAGATTGGACTGGCCTGCCCTGCCAATGAAGCAGTGGTCAAACTGATTCAGGAAATTGAACGTACTGAAACACAGCTAACCGTTGATTCAACACAGCTGAGCAATATCATTCAAATACGCAATGCCTAGTAAGCAACAACTTAGCATAGCGATAATCGGCCTTGGCAATGTTGGGCTGGCGCTCTGCCATCTATTTACAAAATATGCCGGCGAGGGGCATAAGCTAAAGGTTATTGCAGCGGGTCGAAACCTCGAAGGTTCTATTGCTAAACTCAAGGCGCTGCAGATCGACATTGAAGTCACCAGCACCCAAGAGGCCATTAGGCGAGCAGATCTTTGCTTATTGACGGTTAAGGATTCACAGATCCAAGGGCTCTGTGAATTACACTCAAAAGAATTTAAACCCAATAGTGTTGTTGCCCACTGCTCAGGGTCTCTGGACAGCGAAATACTCATTAGTGCAAAACGAGATAGCGGTGCTGCTATTTGTTCGATGCACCCTCTGAATACCTTTCCAACGCCCAAAGCCGCGATTCTCACCGTAGATGATCCCCGCCACAACACCTACCTTTATAGTGAAGGAGATCAAAGCGCACTAGACATGTGTGATCCGCTATTTACTAATCTTGGTTTTAATCTACTAAGGATTAGTCGCGAGGGTAAACCTGCTTATCACGCTGCGTGTGTGTTCGCATCAAATTATTTAGTGAGCCTGATCGACGCAAGCGAGGCCGCAGCGCAAGCAGCGGGCATTGATAGCAATCAATTCACAAAGTCCATTATGCCCTTGGCTAAGGCGACTTTATCCAATATTGAACAAGACGGTAAGCTTAGTGCGCTAAGCGGTCCAATCGCACGTGGTGATGCCGACACCGTCGCAAAACATGTCGAACTGCTGTCGGCCTTAGATTCTTCTTTGCATGAGGCCTATGTGGATTTGGGGCTGCGTGCGCTTGAGCTCGCTCAAACTAAAGGAAATTTGTCTGAGAGTAGTATTGCAAAGCTTAGAGCGGCATTGAAAAACTGACATCGATTAGTCTTCACGCCAAGGAAGGCAATGGCATTATTTAGTGACGACTAAATACTCATCACTTTTGTAATCCGATCTCAAATCATATCGCTCTTCTCAGCACCGGATCATTTACCGACAATCAAGTGAAATGGCTATTCCCAAATCACTTTATCACCCCTCTCATTAGCGATAAGGCCTTGATATTTACTTTCAAGAACATCACGCTTGATTTTCAAAGTCGGCGTGAGCATTCCGTTTTCAACGGACCATGTTTCATTGGCGATACACAGACCGCCTAAGCATTCATGTTTTTCCAATTGCTGATTCACCACATCTAAGGTCTCAGTAAGGCTGGCTGATATAGCTTCTCGGCTTAGCCCTGCCGAGGTTTCTGGGGCAAGCACTAGTACCGCCATCGGCTTAGCTAAACCTGAACCCATTACGCAAATCTGGTCAATCAATTGGTTTTGCAACATGAGACTTTCGATTGGCACTGGAGCGACGTATTTTCCCTTACCCGTTTTGAACAGCTCTTTGACTCGCCCGGTAATACGAAAATAGCCCTCTGCATCGATTGAAGCTCTGTCGCCGGTAAGCATCCAACCATCTTCAGTAAATGTCTGCGCAGTCGTCTCTGGGTCTTTGTAATATTCTTTGAATACTGCGTCACCGCGAATCAATATTTCTCCGTCATCAGAAATCTTAATCTGCAAGCCATCCACGGTTTTGCCAATAGTCCCTAACTTGTCGGCACGAAATGGAAACTGACTGGTTGCCATTCCGGTTAGCTCTGTCATCCCCCAACCTTCGGCGATTTCGATATCCAATTTTTGATACCATTGCAGGATAGAGGGCGCGATAGGCGCCGAGCCAGAACCACAAATCTTGGCATTAGTTAATCCGAGTTGCTCCTTTATTTTTCTCTTAACGAGCCCCTTCACTACAGGTATCTTGAGTAAACGGTCGAGCTTTTTTTGTGGCATTTTTGCTAATACGCCCGCCTGAAACTTCATCCAAAGGCGTGGCACCGATAAAAAGGCAGTGACATTGGCGCGTTTAAGGTCTCGTACAAAGGTTGCGAGAGATTCGTTAAAGGTGACCGTCCCGCCATTGTATAAACTGGCGTACTGGATCAGCGCTCGTTCTGTAATGTGCGCCAATGGCAAATACGACATCACACTCTCCTTCTCTGGCTTTTCGGTTAGGTCATACATCGAGTTAGCACCGAAGACAATATTACGAAAAGTCAGCACTACGCCCTTAGGATTACCGGTTGAACCTGATGTATAGGTGATAGAGAAGATGTCGTCGACTTGCGGCTTATGCACCTCAGCTAAGGGCTCATTGTCATCAATTAGCTGAGTCAATTGAGCTTTACACGGGACGCTATCATAAGGCATCCCGATGCTTAAGAAATCATCAGGTATCGCTGCTTTCGCTGCCGACGGGTCACCGAGTTTACCGACCACTATCGCTTTAGCTTCACTGTGCTCAAGGACATATGAAATCGTCTTTTCACCAGCAGTGAAATAAATAGGGACCGAGATCAATCCCGCCGCGGTTAGAGCAAAGTCGCTAATAAACCACTCAGCACAATTCTCTGAAAGAATCGCAACTTTATCTCCGATTTTTAACCCTAATGAGCGATACCCCGCAGCAAGTCGAAGCGTTTTTTGATACGCCTCTGCCCATGTAGTCTCGTGATAATGCCCGTCAATCGGCTGGCGTAAATAAATTTCATTAGGCTGTTCCTTAGCAAATGTTGCAAAGGCGTCTAGCGGCAATACCTTATAATCTTTAATCATAGTTTCCTCGGATGGTACAAATTCACTCAAATATGGCTGTGGCTATTGATCCTACAAGTAGAATTAACTAGAGCTGACCACTTCGACTTTAATTTTATCTGAAATAATATTTTTCCATTTAGCTGGGCCAGTGGTGTGCACTGACTCGCCACGGGTATCAACGGCCACTGTGACTGGCATATCAGCCACCTCAAACTCATGGATGGCTTCCATTCCTAACTCAGGGAATGCAACAATTTTTGAGTTGGTGATCGCCTTGGAGACTAAGTAAGCGGCACCGCCGACTGCCATTAAATACACAGCCTTATGTTGAGCGATCGATTTGATAGTCGCTGGCCCACGTTCGGCCTTACCCACCATTCCAATCAAACCGGTTTGATCCAGCATCATGTCGGTGAATTTATCCATTCGGGTTGCTGTGGTGGGACCAGCCGGGCCGACGGCTTCGTCGCGTACGGCATCAACCGGGCCTACATAATAGATAAACCGATTGGTGAAATCGACGCCCTCAGGCAGACCTTCGCCGCTCTCCAGTAAGGACTGAATTCGTTTATGTGCAGCGTCTCTTCCGGTCAATAGTTTGCCTGACAATAAAACCGTTTCACCGGGCTGCCAGTCCTGCATGTCCTCTTTTTTAAGCGCGTCCAAATTAACCTTGCGCGCGCTGGGGCCGACATCCCAATCAATCTTAGGCCAGTCGCTCAGACTTGGTGGTGTTTGCAGCGCAGCGCCACTGCCATTTAACACGAAATGTGTATGCCTAGTAGCGGCACAATTCGGGATCATTGTTACTGGTTTGGAGGCCGCATGGGTAGGGAAATCTTTAATCTTAACGTCTAACACGGTTGTCAAACCACCCAAACCTTGGGCGCCGATGCCCAGCTGATTTACCTTTTCAAACAACTCTAAGCGCAGCTCTTCAAGGCGGCTGTTTGGCCCGCGCGCAATCAATTGATAAATGTCGACCGGCTCCATCAGAACTTGCTTAGCGAGAATAGCCGATTTTTCTGCGGTGCCGCCCACGCCAATGCCCAGCATGCCTGGCGGACACCAGCCAGCGCCCATTGTAGGAACGGTTGCCAACACCCAATCGACTAAAGAATCACTAGGGTTGAGCATAACCATCTTTGACTTATTCTCCGACCCGCCGCCCTTCGCCGCTAGGTCGATTTCAACGGTATCACCTTCCACTATCTCATAATGAATAACCGCGGGCGTATTGTCACCAGTATTTCTTCGGGCACCTAGGGGATCATCTAGTATCGAAGCACGCAAGATGTTGTCTGGATTTTTGTATGCGCGTCGTACACCTTCATTAATCATATCAGTAACAGACATCTCAGCATCCCATTTGACATCCATACCGACCTTAGCAAAGACAACGACGATGCCAGTATCCTGACAAATCGGGCGTCTTCCTTCAGCACACATCCGCGAGTTGATTAAGATCTGCGCCATCGCATCCTTAGCCGCCTGCGACTGCTCTCGTTGATACGCCTGATGCATGGCCTCAACGAAATCCTTTGGGTGATAGTAGGAAATGAACTGTAGCGCGTCTGCGACGCTGTCAATTAAATCATCTTGCGTAATAGTGGTCATAAGGCGCTCTTAAAATAGATCGTTCAATAGTTTAGCAAACTTAATCATGATTTTGGCGAGACTAATGAGATATTCGCTATTTACCAGGTAATAGTATCGCAAGACCATCAATAAAAATAATCATCTAGAAGTTCCGAAAATACTCGAAATTAGGGTAGAATTCGCCTTTCGTGCTGCCCTAACGTGCCCTAAATCAGAAACTCATATAATGCGAACCTCAAAGTATTTACTCGCCACTCTAAAAGAAACACCTGCTGACGCTGAAGTAATCAGCCATCAGTTAATGCTGCGTGCCGGGATGGTTCGCAAAGTAGCTGCCGGCATTTACAATTGGTTGCCGGTTGGCCTGCGGGTTATGCGCAAAGTTGAAAACGTGGTGCGCGAAGAAATGAATCGTGCTGGCGCTCTGGAAGTACTGATGCCCTCCATTCAACCAGCTGAGCTTTGGCAAGAATCTGGTCGTTGGGAAATGTATGGTGGCGAATTGCTACGCATGCGTGATCGCCACGACAGAGAATTTTGTTTTGGCCCAACCCACGAAGAAGTCATCACGTCGCTAATTCGTAATGAAGTACGTAGCTATAAGCAACTACCGTTAAACTTTTACCAGATTCAAACAAAGTTTCGGGACGAACGACGCCCTCGGTTTGGGGTAATGCGCGCACGCGAATTTGTCATGAAAGACGCCTACTCGTTTCATCTGGATCAGGCGAGTCTTGAAGAAACCTATCAGGCGATGTTCGAGGCCTATACAAGGGTGTTTTCACGTTTGGGTCTTGGTTTTAGAGCGGTTGAAGCAGACACCGGTACTATCGGCGGCAGCACTTCACATGAATTCCATGTGCTGGCAGACTCGGGAGAAGACGCGATTGCCGTTTGCGATAAGTACGATTATGCGGCCAACGTGGAACTAGCAGAAGCGTTAGCGGTGGGCGGCGACCGACCAGAGCCCGTGCAAACCCTGAGCAAGGTAGATACCCCCGGTCAACATACGATAGCAGCGATCAGCGAATTTCTGAACATTGGAGCTGAATCTACGGTAAAAACCCTATTGGTCAAAGCCAGCGAAGACAGTGAGCACAAGGCGGTTGCCTTGGTATTGCGTGGCGACCACCAATTAAACGAATTCAAGGCTGAAAAGCATCCCTTGGTCGCAAGCCCAATTACATGGCTCAGCGATGAAGAAATTAATGAAGCAGTTGGTTGTGGCCCAGGCTCGATCGGCACTATCGACCTTAGCATTCCGGTTATTGCTGACCGCTCGGCAGCCAACTTGTCTGACTTTGTTTGCGGTGCAAATGAAGAGGATATGCATTTTACGGGTGCTAATTGGGGTAGAGATTGCCCCGAGCCAGAAGTATTCGATATTCGTAGCGTAGTGGAAGGCGATCTTTGCGCCCGCACCGAGGGCGATGACAGCACTGCTTCTCAAATCAGCATTAGTCGCGGCATCGAAGTCGGCCATATATTCCAACTCGGAACAAAGTACAGTGAGGCAATGAACGCTACTTGCTTAGATGCAAATGGCAGGGCTGCCGTGATGCCTATGGGCTGCTATGGGATTGGTGTTTCGCGAATCGTAGCGGCCGCAATTGAACAAAATCATGATGAGCGTGGCATTGTTTGGCCAGCCAATATGGCGCCTTTTGAAGTGGTCATTACGCCCATCGCCTACCAAAAATCAGAGCAGGTCAAACAGGCTTGCGATTCACTTTATCAGACACTATTGGAGTTGGGTGTTGATGTATTACTTGATGATCGTAAGGAACGCCCAGGCATTATGTTTGCAGACGCAGATCTTATTGGCGTGCCTCATCGCGTGGTGATCGGCGACAAGAGTTTAGCTAATGATTTGGTAGAGTATAAATACCGCGCAGCAGAAACTGCGCAAGACATGCCACTTGATAGCATTGCAAAATTCTTAAATGAACAAGTACTGGAAACCCGTCAAGCACACCAATAATAATAAGCAACGCGGGTCAATTATCGCGATCGCTAAGCACATGACTATGCTTGAGCTTTGTGGCATTTTTCGCTAGTCAGATTTAGTCATCAGTAAGCATTTTCTTTTGCTGCAAAACAGCGACTACTTCAGCTCCGATCAGGGCTATTAGCCAAGATAAATATATCCAGATTAAGAAGATCGGCAAGGTTGAGAGCGCGCCATACACGACTTCGTAGTTTGCGAAATTACGTACATAGGCAGAAAATAGCGCCTTGGTTAACTCAAATAGCAGGGATGCAACGAATGCCCCTACCAAACCATGAATCAAGCTGACTCGTACATTTGGCATTACTAAGTACAGTAAAAGGAACGCCATCATCTCGAATAACAACGGCAAAGCCGCAACACCAAATGATTGCGCTTGCCCGGTCACTATAGAGGACGACAATACATAGCTTGATATCACTAAACTGGCACCCATTAAAATTGGCCCAAGAGATACTAAAGACCAGTAAACGGTGATCCGAGCGATCACAGTACGGCCCTGACCTATACCCCATATATCGTTAAAGGACTCCTCAATATTGAACAGCAATAGTAATGCTGTGAGAAAGAAAAACAACGAGCCAACCAAGGTAAGCTTGCCGGTTTGCCCAGCAAATTCATCCAAATACCCGCGCAAATCGTCACCTACCGCTGGGACTAAAAACTGGTAAATAAAATCTTCTAGGGGCGTCGCCATTGCCTCAAAGGCGCTGGATAATGACAACATCGCAAAGACTAACGCCATCATTGGGGCCAAGGCCAGTAAAGAGTTAAACGACAAGGCCGCAGCATGGCGAGTCAAGCGATCACTGCCAAAGCGACTTTGTACCTCTGTAACGACATCTAAAAGTTGTAATAGCGTTTTCTTTAGCGAATAATTAGTCATAGTGTTTGAGTCGACGGGTCAAGGGAACAGCTGATTTTCTCTATTGAGAGGCCTACGCGTTTATTAATCTTTAATCTATTTTGAAAATTTATGGAAATTTCTATCTATCATAACCCAAGATGTTCAAAGTCTCGGCAGACTCTGGAGATTGTTCAAAAGCACCTTGAGCCGAGCAGTTTAGAACTGCGGGTAATTGAATACCTCAAGACGCCTCCCACACACCAACAACTAGACAGCATATTGCGTGGACTGGAAATGCAACCCCGTGATTTAATCAGAACTGGCGAGGCAGAGTATCTCGAAAATGGTCTGGACGATAAGTCACTGAGCAGGGATCAGCTAATTGCCGCAATGATTAGCAATCCAAAATTAATCGAACGCCCGATCGTGATTGCCGGCAACCAAATTGCAATTGGACGCCCTCCTGAAGCTGTCATCGCAATCCTGCCCTAGACCACCTATGATTGAGTATAAACGGCCTGCGTAGGGCGCATACACTCCCCTCTAATAACTGAGTATTACCCATGCCAATAGAAGTATTAATTGTGTACCACAGTCGACTTGGCTCGGTACAAAAAATGGCTCGTTTGATCGCCCGTGGGGTTGAGTCAGTGAGCGGTTGCTCCGCCCTATTAAGATCCGTTCCTGACGTCACAGCGCAATCAGAGTCAGACTCTGCTGGCCCATCTAAGGCCCAATTAGCCGAGTCAGGAGATCCCTACGTCGAACTAAGCGAATTAGATAGCTGCGCTGGGCTAATTATTGGTAGCCCTACTCGTTTCGGCAATATGTCTGCTTCGATGAAGTATTTCTTAGATAATACCAGCAGCCAATGGATGTCTGGCCAACTGGTCGGAAAGCCGGCCGCAGTTTTTACCTCTAGCTCGTCTATGCATGGCGGTCAGGAATCTACCCTATTGTCGATGATCAATCCGCTGTTACACCACGGCATGCTGATTTGCGGCATTCCCTATAGCGAAAGTGCTCTGCACAAAACAACCTCTGGCGGCACCCCGTACGGAGCTAGCCACGTAGCGGGTTCGGCTAACGCTAACCCGATTAGCGATCATGAAAAAACCCTGTGTATTGCCTTGGGTAAGCGAGTCGCAGAATTAGCGATTAAGCTTTAGGGAGCCCTTGGCTCAAGGCTAAATGGTCTTAAGCCGTAAAATCTGGGTTTAGCGTTGTATCAGACTTTGTAAAAAAGGAATCGTTAGTTTTCGTTGCTCAATTAACGAAGCCTGATCAATCTCATCCAGAAGCGCGAATAACTCTCCAGTATCTCGGCTTGACCGGCTCAACAAATACTTCACGGCATCATCGGATATAGTCAGACCACGATTATTTGCGCGCATCTTAATGGCTTCAAACTGCTGTTGTTCACTCAGTTCGCTAATCGGATAGACTAAACCGCTGGATAGCCGGCTAATTAGATCTGCAAGACTAAATCCACACAGCTCCGGCCCCTGGCATGCACTTATTAGCATTTGCCCATTCGCATGTTTTACTTGTTCGAATAAACTGAAGAGCGCGCGTTCTCTATCTGCGTTGCCGGCCCATGCCTCCAGATTATCAATACAAACCAAATGGGCAACATCAATAACATCCAACATTTCTGGGCCGACATTCGAGTCGAGCAGAGAAACGTAACTGGTATTGACCACTTCTTCCTTAGCCAATTTCATCGCGGCAAACAGCAAGTGGCTTTTACCCGAACTGCTAGGTCCATAAAGATAAACCAAGCGCGGCTCACCCGTCTCGACACTCGCCCGTATTGCATTAACCAGTTCAGTATTATGGCCAACCCAAAAGTTATCTAAGGTCGCCTTATCACCAAGGTTTAGGGGTAAAGGAATTTGTGACCCGAGTCGCTGATTCATTTATCTTTCACCCCGTGATCGACGAATTTTTCGGATAAAGACCCTTGCCCCGAACTCGTCGACTTATCGTGAGGCTGAGCTTCTGTGGATTGGCCTTGCGAGGTTTGAGTCGCTTTCACAGAACCAATATAGACATAAGCACAGCCACTCGCAATACTAGTGATTAATACGGCGTAACTAAGTGGATGGATCAAAACTGAAAGCTCACTGACACCCGCCAACATACCTAAGACCATAACAATAAAGACAATTTGTAAAAACGTGTTCAATTTACTAATTTTCAGTGGTTGGGTTTCCACCGCACCAAAAAATAAGATGAAAATCAAATACCCACAAACAATCACGACGTCACGAAACACTACCGCTACCACTAACCAAAAAGGAATTAGCTCCATCATCGATAGCATTACGTAGGAACTTACTAACAACGCCTTATCAGCAAGAGGATCCAGAATCGCGCCGAGCTCGGTTTGGGCGTTGAAATGCTTAGCAATATAGCCATCTAAGCCGTCGGTAACGCCCGCCACGACAAAAACAATGAGCGACGCGAGAAACTGCTGCTCTTGTAGTAATACGATCAACCATGGCACCAGCGCTATGCGTGCCAAGGTAAGTAAATTAGGTATATATATCATTTGTCCATCAACAGCCAAAAACCTATATTAGGTGGGATTATCCATGGCTTTTATTAGATACACAATAGCTAACGAAAACGCTACAATACCGTGCTCTCAAAGCTTGCTTTAAATTACATCAGAAATATTGCAATTTATGCTAGTTGATTACCGTTTTGCAGAGTTACTTCTGCACTTTTAATATTCGGTTTTTTATAACGATCACTCCTACTAAACCCATTTTTACTGAAAATTATGTCTGATAAACCTGAATCACTAAGCTACAAAGATGCTGGTGTTGATATCGATGCTGGCGATGCCTTTATTGATGTCATCAAACCCATCGCAAAACGAACTCAACGCGAAGGCTGCATGAGCGGTTTAGGCGGCTTTGGTGCACTGTTCCAGATACCAAAAAACTACCAAGACCCAATTTTAGTATCGGGCACCGATGGTGTGGGTACAAAATTAAAGCTCGCGTTTGACCTAAACAAACATGACACGATTGGCATTGACCTGGTGGCAATGTGCGTTAATGACGTATTGGTACAGGGTGCAGAGCCTCTGTTCTTTCTTGACTATTTCGCAACTGGAAAATTGTCGCCTGAGATCGCAGCACAAGTGGTTAGCGGTATTGGCGAAGGCTGTATACAGGCAAATGCGGCTCTGATCGGCGGCGAAACTGCCGAAATGCCAGGAATGTACTCCGAAGGAGAATACGACTTAGCTGGCTTTTGCGTAGGTGCTGTTGAAAAAGCGGAGATGATCGATGGCACTAAAGTTGCCGCTGGTGATAAATTAATAGGGTTGGCGTCCAGCGGGGCCCACTCCAACGGCTATTCTTTAGTTCGAAAAGTGATTGATACTTACCAGATACCACTCGATCAAGACATCGGTGGTGTACCTCTATCCGAAGCAGTGCTAGCACCGACTAAAATCTATGTGCGCTCTGTGCTATCGCTGATCAAACAATTACCCGTTCATGCATTGGCGCATATTACCGGTGGCGGCATTGCGGGAAATTTAGTCCGTGTCTTGCCAGAAGGCTGCCATGCAGTGGTGGATGAGTCAAACTGGCAGTGGCCTGCTTTATTTACGTGGATGATGGAAACTGCAAACATTGAACGCGCTGAGATGTACCGTACATTTAATTGCGGCGTGGGCATGATACTGGTGGTTCCTGATGAAGTTCATCAACAGGCCATAGATCTGCTAAATGAACTTGGCGAGCATGCATTTGTTATCGGTGAAATTAAAGCAGGCAGTGCCACGCAAGCCGTTACGTTTATCTAGAACCGTTTAATGAGCCCTATTTCATCTAGTTTCACATCACCTTTAGATTACTAGCCCAGTCTCCAGCATGGTAAATATAGTGGTTCTTGTTTCTGGCGGTGGTAGTAATCTACAGGCGATTATCGATCAAGTATCCAGCGGCGAATTACCTGTTCGGATTAGTTTGGTGGTTAGTAATAACGCCGATGCTTACGCCTTGCAGCGCGCCAAATCAGCCAATATTGATGCCTGCTGCATAGATCATAGGTCATTTTCTTCACGCCTAGAATTTGACCAGGCGTTGATAGATAAAATAGATCAAGTTAAGCCTGACCTATTGGTATTGGCCGGTTTTATGCGAATACTGACCGCCGAATTCGTTGCCCATTATCATAATCGCTTAATCAACATTCATCCCTCGCTGCTACCCAAATACCCTGGTACAGACACCCATCAACGCGCCATAGATGCGAATGATGAGTGGCATGGCGTGAGCATCCACTTTGTGGTTCCAGAGGTAGATGCCGGCCCCGTCATTGTGCAGGGTCGACTTGGGATTAGAGCAAATGATACGCCAGAATCCTTGCAACAAAGAATTCATCGGATTGAACATAAGCTCTATCCGCTGGCAGTGAAGTGGTATGCACAAGGCCGGCTAACAATAAGCGCAGGCAAAGTATTACTAGATGGTGAAACCGCCTCAGATCAGTTGCAAAGCTTTGACCTCTGAGTTAACTTTCGGCTCAATGAAAAAGACAATTAACACCTTGTTTTGCCAAGCGGCGAGTCAAATTCATGTGGCTGCATTTTGGTTGGTCTCAGCCTTTATCGTGCATGCCTCTGCGGTGTTGCCTCAAGTAGCGAGCGCGCAAGAATTAAAACCGATTTCAATTCACTATACGGTAAGTTTTGAAAGTGAGAAATATGGTAACGCTACATTAGGCCGATTTGAGACTCAATTAAGCCGGGGAAAAGAAGGTGGTTATAGTGTAATGTCCGCTCTTCAGGGACAAGGCATTGCGGCTATTCTAATGGGCAGCAATTACCAAGAATCATGTGACTTTAGTATCGAAAATGGGCGTGCGATATCAAATAACTATGCTGGTGGACGCAAAGCCCTAGAGGACTATCAAGTAAAGTTTGATTGGACCGAACGGAAAATAAATTTCAGCAATGGCGAAACGCTGGATATGCCAAAAGGCTATGTGGTCGATAATTGTAATATGTTTTTTGCGGCAGCCTTGCTCAAAGGCGAAGGCTTGTCCGAACAACCCCTATACATTGTGGACGGAAAGAAAAAGCGGATTCGCGGTTACAATTTAAGGTCCAGCACCAGTGAATTACTCAGCACTAATCTCGGCCATCTGAACACCTTAAAAATCGTCTTGGAAAGAGAGCTTCAGCCGGAACGCACTATTAGCCTATGGTTATCGCCAGAGAATTCATTCATACCGTTGAAAATGGAAGAACGCCGCCGCAAACGAACAACCACCATGATTGTGGATCAGATTAATAACTAAACCTGTCACTAGCGCTGTCTAGTTGCCACTCAGCGGGCACAACGCCGCCATAACCGAAGATGGCAGCCGCACAGGGTTGCTTTAAGCCTGCCTGCTAGCTTAGCCGCCCTACCTTAGCTTGGTACTAGTGGACTAGCAAAGCCTGATTGGGCTTGATGCTGAAATGTAGCTCTCCATCGACTACGCCTATATCAACCAATCCGCCGTCTCGTAATTTACCGAATAACAATTCGTCAGCCAATGCTCGCTTAACCTCCTCTTGAATTAAGCGCGCTAGAGGCCTAGCCCCCATGGTCTCGTCGTAGCCGTTTTCTGCTAGCCAGTTGCGTGCATTTTTATCGACACGCAGTTGAACATTTTTGTCCAGCAATTGATGCTCTACTTCCAAAAGCTCTTTATCCACAACTTTAGAAATCACGCCTTTGCTGAGCGAATTAAAGCGAACAATAGAATCAAGTCTATTCCTGAATTCAGGAGTGAACATTTTTTGAATCGCGACAGTGTCGTCAGTGGCATGATCTTGCTTAGTGAAGCCCATTGAATTTCGAGAAACTTGGGTGGCACCCGCATTCGTCGTCATCACAATGATGACATTTCGAAAATCGGCCTTACGTCCATTATTATCGGTCAATGTGCCGTGATCCATCACCTGTAACAACAGATTAAACACATCCGGATGCGCCTTTTCAATTTCATCCAGCAACAGTACTGCATGCGGGTGTTTGTTTACTGAATCTGTGAGCAAACCACCTTGATCGAAGCCAACATAGCCAGGGGGGGCACCGATCAAGCGAGAAACCGTGTGCCGCTCCATGTATTCGGACATGTCAAAACGAATTAATTCGACGCCCAAGGTAAGCGCAAGTTGCCGCGTAACCTCAGTTTTACCTACCCCAGTTGGGCCAGAGAATAGGAAAGAACCGATGGGCTTATCCGGCTTACCTAAACCAGATCGTGACATCTTGATGGCCGAAGCCAGATTGGTAATCGCATCGTCTTGCCCAAATACCACAAGCTTTAAATCACGTTCTAGATTTTTCAGCGAATCAACATCTGAAGCCGATACGTTTTTAGGCGGAATTCGAGCGATAAACGAAACAATTTCTTCTATCTGTTGAATGTCGATAACGGGTATCTCGCCCTCTTTGCGATCGAAAAGTCGGGTTCTAGCGCCCGCCTCATCAATTACATCAATTGCCTTATCGGGTAAGAATCGTTCATTGATATAGCGGTCGGCAAGTTCGGCTGCTAGGGTTAGTGCCTCTGAGGTATAAGTGACCTCATGGTGTTCTTCGAAACGGGACTTCAAGCCACGTAAAATCTGAATGGTTTCATCAACTGTCGGTTGTTCAATGTCAATTTTTTGGAAGCGTCGGGCCAAGGCTCGGTCTTTTTCGAACACACCTCGATACTCTTGATAGGTCGTTGAACCAATACACTTTAACTCGCCACTAGACAAAGAAGGTTTGAGGAGATTAGATGCATCCATCGCACCACCTGAAGCCGCCCCTGCCCCAATAATGGTATGAATTTCGTCAATAAACAAAATCGCATGCGGTTCTTTAGTCAATGCTTTGAGTACGGCTTTCAAGCGCTTCTCAAAATCACCTCTGTATTTGGTTCCCGCTAACAAAGCCCCAAGATCCAAGGAATAAACCACGGCATCAGCCAGAATTGTAGGCACTTGCTGCTCAACAATTTTTTTCGCCAGACCCTCTGCGATGGCCGTTTTACCTACGCCAGCTTCACCCACGTACAGTGGATTATTCTTTCGCCGGCGAGAGAGTATTTGAATCGTTCGCTCCACTTCTTTTTCGCGACCAATTAAGGGATCAATAAAACCATCCATCGCCCTTTGATTGAGATTGACGGTGTAAGCCTCTAGCGGCCCCTCTTTCTGTTCGCCCTCAATATCCTCTTTGCCCTGCGGGTAGGGTAAGCCGTCAAGCTCTTCCGACTCTCTGGTAGAGCCATGAGAGATATAGGATACGGCGTCGAATCGAGTTACGTTTTGTTGATCTAGATAGTATGCCGCGTGTGAATCTTGTTCAGAGAATATCGCCACCAACACATTCTCACCTTCAACTTCGGGTTTACCCGAGCTTTGAACATGAACAATGGCTCGTTGCAAAACTCGTTGAAATCCGATGCTTGGCTGAGTCTTCACTTCCGGTAAATCATCAACTTGCGGAACATGTTCGTTCAAATGGGAGGTCAACTGCATTCTCAGTTGCTCGATATTTGCCTCACAGGCCTGTAGCACTGACAGCGCTGAACTGTTATCCAATAGAGTCAGTAGCAAGTGCTCTGTGGTGACAAACTCGTGCCTAGCCTCGTGCGCTACTTGAACCGCAAAGTTAAGTGATTTTTCAAGTTCTTTAGATATCATGTTTGCTTCTATTAATTCTGGCTGGTTACTATTTTAATCAAGTCCTAAATGTTATCAAAACGCAATAGCATCATTCACTACGCATCGTCGTCACTGGATTCTGGTTCCATCGTACACTGCAGTGGATGTTCGTGTTGTTCTGCATATTGACGCACTTGTTCTACTTTTGATTCTGCCACCTCGCGAGTATAAATCCCGCAAATGCCGGCACCCTTTTGATGAACATGCATCATGATTTGTGCCGATTTCTCTTCGGAATGATGAAAGATCGCGCGCAATACTTGCACCACAAATTCCATTGTTGTGTAGTCGTCATTCAACAACATGACTCGATACAATGGTGGACGTTTCAATCTAGGTGGCGCCGTTTCGAGCACTAGATCATCATGGTAAATTGGTTCGGGAAAATCGCTCATCAGAAATTTTTTTGTGCTGCGTTAATCGGCTTTGTTTGAGACTCTAATTCTGCGCCCAAATTCTATTATTTCAAGTATCTTTTAATTAACAGATGTCGGTCAAATTAGGCAAACACCACCACCACAAAGTCGGCTTTAACAAAAGCAGACTTGACCTTTAACAAAATTGAGAGTTAACTGTTCAAGATCAAATTGTATCAATCTATTTGATGTGTGCTGTGAAGTAGTTTAGAACAAAATAAGCCTTAACGCTTCATTGATATTTACCATTGTAAATCACCAATAACATAAACAGAGTGATTACATTAAAGTGAGGATAATAAAATGGCTACTAAGGGAACCGTTAAATGGTTTAATTCGTCGAAAGGGTTTGGCTTTATCGAACCAACCGAAGGCGGCGACGATGTGTTCGCACATTTTTCAGAAATTGAAATGGAAGGATATAAGACCCTTACCGAAGGGCAAGAAGTTGAATATGATTTAGAGGATGGGGATAAAGGCCCCAAGGCGGCGAAGATTAGAGCGGCTTGCGCATAGTCAACTAAGGCTAACTTCCAATTTGCTTGATACAGTCTGAACGACTACAACAAACCTTTGTTGGTTTAAACCAACAAAGGACCAGATATACAATAAAAACCCGTCAAATAGACGGGTTTTTATTGTTCAAATATTTTGCAAGCCTTCTACAATTCACCCAAAGCGC
>CAWUWF010000081.1:0-12297 GCA_963925935.1 uncultured Arenicella sp.
AAACAGGGGTTTTACTTATCTTTTTTAAATGCCCCTTCAAGGCACCGGTGCTTAGCGCAGATGCTGATGAGCAAACACCTAGCACGACAACGATGCCAAGCAAGATGCTAACAGCCAAGCGCATAGCTTGGCTCAAGCGTCTACTCTTGCCTATGATTAAGCCAGTTATATTAGTGCGATAATCAAACATTATTTAAAAACTATCTATTTTCAGTGCGCTCGCTTAATAACGTCGTCGGCAGAGCTATTAAAAAAGCTAACCAGTTGAGTGCCCATACCCTTACAAGAATCACTTTCCACTTGAGCAAGAAGGGGTATCGGAATAACGAAGGCCGGCATGTAAGACGTGCCTACGGCTTCAGTGCTAATTCGACCTACTTCTTTGAAAGATGCCACGTCCCATATTGTTGTTTCATAGTCACTTGTATCTTCCCATGTACCAAAGCCAAAGCAGCCGCCGCCGCCGGGGCCAATCGAGCAACTCATGCTTCCTCTTGTAGCTGTGCGCTCAGTAGAACCTTCAACCCAGATGAAATATCGAATGCCAAGCTCTTCTATGCGCCTTGCGACCCACGGTTGCTCTAGTACCTGTTGAAGCTTTTTGGGGTGTTGAGGTGCTGTTCTGGCTTCAAACCAAGGATAAAATCGATCGATAAACTCAAGTTCTGGGATGACCGTAACCTGCTTGACACTGCGCTGCAATTTATCGCCGATACAGGCAACCAGACTCGACTCTGTCTCGAATTCGGCTGTATGGTGTCGCCCCAATATCACGACCGCATCACCCTGTAAGACGCCGATGCCGTCCTCTAGTTGAATATGATCTACGTTGATTGTGGTACAGGCCGCTGAACTTAAGATAAACAGGCAAGCCAAGCTGACTTTATACATAGACGTTAGATAGCCGCTCATCGAAATTCCTCATCTGTTGTAGCAATCACGTCTTTGCTTTGATTTATTTCACTCTCTGCAGAAACCAACGCCGACACTAATCCTAAATCAAGAGCACCTTCAGGCGAGCTAAGGGAATCTTTAGCCTTTTTGGGAGGTTCAGAGCCCTCAGCTGATTTAGAGCCTTCAGCCGACTGAATTGTGGCTTCCACTAATTGGCTATCTCGGGCTTCAGATTGAGGACCTTCGCTATTAATTCCACTGCCAGGGCCGAGCCTAGTCGCCAAATAGTCTTTGATACTCGGTTGAGTGCGAAAACCAATCGCCAATTGAGCTCCAACATCACGCAAAGCGACATTACACGCTATGTTAAACGCCTTTAAATGTGAAGAGAGCATACTGGTCGGGGTTTTTCCGTAACCTTTTACCACCCAATCAGCTAATTCCTGATTCTTGCTATCGCTAACTTTTAAACGATATTTAACCCACACTTCATATAATTTGAGTTTTGTTTCTTTGGGTGCAGAATATTGAAATTCCAGTATTTGTGGTTCTATCTTCAGGTCGTGGCCATCACTGGCGCTGTCACTGATTTCAAATAGACTGCTAAATATACGATCAAACAAACTTACTTGAGCTACACCAAAGTCGACACTTTCCAAGGATCTGTCATCACTTTTCTCAACAAATTTATACGTTTTAAATTCATCGCTATAATCAAGCTGCGCTGTCAGGGCACTCGGCTCTATAAGCGGCGTCGGAATGTCTGCCACTACCTGGAAGTTTTTGGTGCAGCTACTAAGTAATAAAATCAATAGTAGCGAACTCGCTAATCTGAATAATCTATCTAACATTACTGTTTATACCCACAAATGTGCCATTATTTTGCTCGGCTAATTCGCGCATCAGCGCGGCATATCGAATGGCAGACGCCGCAGCACCATTGCCGTTAGGATCGTAGTGAACCGGAAAGCCGATCGCATGAATCCGAACCAACGATTCTCCACGTGTGTTTACTTCGTTTATATTTTTAACGACATCAAGCACTCGTCGAATTGAACGACCCTGGAAATCATCACCCATTACATACAAGCTGATTTTTTTATTTTTGTCATAAAAACGCCGAATAGCGGCGGTAATCCCCTCTACGGGGCTACTATTACTGAAGGCATTCCAAGTCTGTAACTTTTGAATAATGGCGGTTCGACGTGAAGGTGAGTCAGGAATCCAGCCGCCGGCATAGGTAGGAAACATATATTGACCCTGATCATTAAGCACTTGAATGCCTTTGACACGCGGGTAGATTCGCAAAGTATTAACCACCTCGTCAAGCATTCGCCCCCATGCGTTATTAAACATACTACCTGAGGTATCGATAATAAAAACGATATATTCCGAGTCGACTGGAATCCCACCAATGTAATCATTTCGACTCTTACGCCCAGTCAACAGACGTTTCATTTCTCGAGAAAGTAATTGTAAGGCAAGTTCTAAATCTAATGCTTCGGTTGCATCGTCTGCGCCTTGGTCGTCGATGCTCGCCATTCGAGAATTCAAAAGGTCGAACTCACTGCGCAATATAGCAACGCGGCGTTGATCTTCACCAAGCTGTTCGTGTTTAGCATTAAGATCAGTTTCCAGGTACTTAACCTGGCCGCGAATTTCAAACAAACGCTCCTGCAGCGCACGGACTTGTCCTTGCTGGACAACTGGCGATTCTTCGATAACAATCGGTGCCGTCGGTTTAACGATCACCAACAACAATACGATTGCTCCAAACCCACAGCATATAATATCCAAAAATGAGATATTTGAGTCTTCGCCGACCCGCCTGACATGTCGACGACTCATGGCCAATCCTTTGCAGGGGTAACAAACGCACCACGAGTAGCAATGGCTAGACGCCAGAACGCAGATGCGGCAAAGGTATCGCCCTCCAACGGTAACAATAGGGTGTTAACCGGTATCCCAGGTAAAATAAGATCCATCGAGCGATTAAAAATCTTCATTCGCTCAGCGCCGCTAACGGTTCCTTTATTGGATGATTTGTCACCCTGAGTTGGCAATCCATCGGTGATCAAAAAAATATTGTCTGGCCTGGGCTGCATATCCATCGCTGCCTTAAAAACCATAGCCATATTAGTACCTTGCTCGGGAATGATTTTAGCAATGCCTTCGATAGCCTCTTGAAGTGCCTTGCGATCAGACACTTCGTGCCATTGATTCAGTTCTTCGCCAAGCACGGGGTTTATCTGCGTATTAAATGACATCACTTGAAAATCACTCGATAACGGCAAATTGGCGATAACCCATTGAGATATTTCCACCGCGCGCTGCCATTTTGGCGCCGTACGCTTTAATTGATCCGACATATTGCGGCGACGAATTATATTCACAATCGACTCATCCAACATGCTGGCGGAGGAATCAAGCAATATCAGAACATTCTCTCCGCCCAATCGCAGACCAGTTAAATACTGACGCTCGCCATCTCCGGTAAATTGATAGGCTTTGCGCCCACCCACTTCAGTTCTTTCAAGCGCTTTTTTCTGGGACTCTAGCTTAGCAATCTTACTTTTCAGCCCTTCAATGTCTTTAACTGCATCGGGCGCTATTTCGTCTAGCAGGCTTTTAAGCTTGTCAATGTCTTCTTCTATCTTACGCGCAAGACCTTGTGCGGCAACTGATTCATCACTGACATCGCTGATAGTATTACGAATTCGAATCAGGCTTAACTCGCCCTGCTTGATTTCTTCTTCCAACAAAGAAACTTCAGATAAAATTTGTGGATCGATGGTTGGCGACGGGCCATCAATAGTATGTCGCAATAGTAAAAAAATCAGCACCGCTGCGCCCAAGCCACAAGACATAATATCCAAAAAGGATAGGCTAAAGGTCGAAGTAGTGCGAATTTTGCGTGCCATGAATTAACTCAATCGCCCCCCACGGTAAAGCCATCCAGCACCTGGATGACGGTAATTACACCGTCGGCTAAATCAGATCCGATCCGGTCATCGACCTGCAACTGATTACGTGATGTATCACTCAGTATAAAGAGCTTTCCGCTGTTAAGCAGTTCAGCCAGATTGGAACTTGCCCCATGATGCAGTTTAATCTGTCGCCCATCTAACTCAATTTGCACATTAACCAGCGGTATCGCCTGCCCCGCTTGCAGCAAATGGGTCGGCCCATCACCTACTTGATTGGGCTTGCTATTGGTCAGTTGGCTGAACGACTCAGATAGAGTAACCGACACTGAGGATGCCAGCGGTTTATGTTGTTTCTCAATCGAACTTGATGGTTGATCTAGATCTATACCCAATTCAGTACGGTAGATTATTTTATCTGCTTGATCAGACAGCTCACTGCTGGTAAGCGCATTCAAAACAGCCGCATGCGCAGCTAACACCGTCTTATTTTGATCAATGCTAGTCTGCTTATCATTGCTAAAGCTAAGTGCTTGAAAACCATTAAAATCATAGTAACGATGATCGGCCGGCGCACTAACCAAGACCGTATCCAGCTGCTTGGCATAGACTTCCAGCGCGGCATTCCACTGTTTTAGATCAATACTTGTAGCATGCTGGCGACCCTGATACTGCACGCTGATGTTTGCTTTGCCTTGGTCTCTTAGAGTGCTTGCCAGTTCAGGCAGTTGATCAAATAGTTGCTGCTCAGTCTCTGCATAATGCAAAGGATCAAATCGGTCACTCAAAATAAAGCGTTGTTGAATTCCTTTTAGTAAGGCGTCCTGCATTGCCTGCAGACCAATCTCATGCAATATCTCGATCTCACCCAGAACGATGCTCGCAACGCCAGATGAATCGACTTTCGCGATGACTTCGCTACACACCGTTTGATGGAGTTGCACATCTATGTGCAAATAGTGACCGATTTCAGAGATGTTTTGTTGCAGGGCCAGTACGGCTTTGTTAACCACACCATTGACCTGAAAATTGCTCGCTTTACAGATACCCAAAAGTAATTGTAAGTTGGCGGCCTGGTAATGTGAGGGAACAACTAACTTGACCTCGCTCAAAGCCTGGGTAGTTTGAAGCTCGCCAAGATGGCGCCAAATCAGATCCGCAGCATGACGCATTCCACTTTGATTGCTCGCAATAGTAGTTTGCGCGCATTGCTGCCAATAACTGCTATTTATCTGCTGTGGTTCCAAACGACAATGATTGACTGCCTTGTTCTGAGCGTCTAAGTCAAAATAAACCTCAGCCCCTGACAACCACGCATAGCCCTGCGACCGAGTGACACGGCCGCCGTTATGAAGCAGAATATTATTATCGTTTATATGAATGATTGCGGACATTCATGCTACCTGTGATTTGCGGTTAATGAGAGGCTCATCGCCTTAACTTTGTAAATGCCGAATTAGATTATCATCGCAATAATCCTGCGATGCCAATACTAGTCGCTCTTGCATAAGAGTGATTTGATGCGTCAAAAACATAATCACGATACTTATTAACAAGGCGATAAACGTAGAATTGAAGGCCACGCCTAGGCTAGCCGTAACGGCGGCGATATTGCCGGCAACAGCTTCGTGAGCATTGCCTAAAGCCGTACCAATACCCCGTACCGTGCCGATAAATCCGATCGACGGAATTGCCCAAGTAATATAACGGACCATCGACAATTCTGAATCAAGGCGATTAGCTTCAGTATCACAAAGGTCTCGCACCACGCTGGACACGTCTTGAATTGAAGAGTTAGCGCCGTAACGAGTAAGCGCACCTCGCAATGCGCGCGGTATTAAGAAACCGCGTTCTGGATCATCCATGGCCTCTAATGGCCTGGCAAGTTTTCGCGCATCCTCCGGCAGGATTCGCCTACCTTCTTCTACATTAATTAAAGAACGCTTAAGTAATTGCCTCTGGGCCATCACGGCTTGAGCCTTTAAGCCCATTATCGCCATCACCCACAGCATTAGTACAAAACAGGATTCCTGCTCATAGTCTTTCAACACTACCCAGGCCGACCGCTCTATAGGCACTGTTGTACCTGTCTCTGCCTGCACAGCTATGGCAATTCGCTCGGCCTCGATAACAGCTTCAGCATTGGGTCTAACTAGGCCGACGTAGATTGTATGAACCACCACGAAGGACAAAGCCAGGGCGACAATTTGATAGAAAAATTCTGATTTTTGGAAATTCATATTTTGGTTTCTTAGGTCGTGTCTGATTTTAATGTTTGGCGTTCAGCATTTGTATCGTTATATATCTACAGGAAAGGCGACAGGCTTATCTTCAGATATTTCTTCTGTAGGGATAAAGACCTTACTAGGGCCTTGGTTCTTGCTAGCGCCTTTCTTGTTGCTGATCGAGTCTGCGGATTGTTTTTGCTGTTTGGTCATAATTGAAGGCTCTGGTTTAGCGCCCGAAGACTGCTTCTCCTTCTGCAGAGCTTTTGCTTCTTTCGACTGTGGGCCTTTTGCCTCTAATTCTTCTACATCAGCACTGGTTGTTTTGTTGCTCTGCGCCAAAAGCAACTGACCATAGATAATAGCAAGCATCAGGCTAATAACTAATAATGTCGATTTCATTGTGTTTGCCCCGCATAACGTGCAATTCTAAAGCCAACATCGTGTTTGCCTTTAGCACCAAAATCTCGATAGGCTAGGCGTAGTTGAGGAAGATGCCCGCGCGCCCAACTACCACCGCGAATAACATGGAACTCCCCTTCATCTGGCCCCAAGGGGTCGATCAGTGGGCCAGCTTGATTTGCAGCGCGCTGATTATTAGCGCTGTACCAATCATTAGTCCACTCAGATACATTGCCCCCAATATCAAAAAGACCTTTATGGTTTGCAGCAAAGCGTCCAATGGGTGACGACGCTTTATAACCGTCATCATAATCGCCGAGAGTGAATGCGATAATCCCGGCCGCATTGGTATCTGCAAAATTGCCTACCGGTGACGGGCCAGGAATTGGGTTTGCGCCCCATGGGTAAGTTAATACCTGATCACCTTTGTTACGAGCTAACCAAGCCCACTCGACTTCGCTGAGCAACCTATAACCATTAGCATTCGCATTGTGGCCAGACACATAACCCAATTTTGTGTGATAAAACGGATTCAATTTCTCACGTTTGCTCAGCCAATTACAGTAAAGTGCTGCCTGCTGCCAACTTACATTGGCAACCGGATGTTTGCCGGAGTCCAAGCTTTTACGTTTGTAATTACCCGAGTTATGAGCCGGCTTGAAGACACGATATTGCTTATTACTCACTTCATTTAAGCTGACATAAAAGTGTTTTTTGAGCTCGGCCATGTAACTTGCTTCATTTGCACGGCGACCGGTTTCACGGCGTGAAGAACCCATAATCACGGTCCCAGGCGACTTAAATAAATTCATCGCTTGGCCCTCTACAGTGGTGTAATTATCTGGCACGTTGGCCCAAAAGTGCTGTTCTTTTGTTAGTAAACGAACACTCACTATTTGGGCACTGGACTTAGTTGGAATGATGGTATTTTGATAGCTGACATAACCGTCTTTTTGGACCACTACCTTATGCGGCAAAGTATTCAAGTTCAACGTTTGGCTTCCTACACCGCGGCGGATACCATCGATATAAAGCTCGGCATCATTTGGACTCACACTAAACTTAATAGAAGCTACGTCCTGGCTAAGGTTGATCTGCTTTTCCTGTAGTTGCTCAGGGCCTAACGTTACCTGTTGACTGGCTAAGCGAAATCCCGCTCGGTACACTTGTAATTGTTGTGATTGATCGGGCTTGATATTCAGCGTAAGTGGGCTAACGCCTTGATATTCACCATTCAAAATTACGGCAGCACGATCAGGCTTAGTGTTGATTTTCAATATCCCATCAGCGGGAATTAAGGCAACATTCGGCACGGTGAGATCTTGCTGTGCGAAAACTGTGAATTCTTGGGTAGACAGTTTGAATTTTTTAGCTCGAAGTTTGAGTGTATGTACTCCTTCCTCAACTTTGATTTGAAGTGGCGTATTGCCTACGGGTATATCATCAATCAGTACCGTAGCTCCGGCAGGCACGCTGCTTAAGTTCAAATTCGCCCAAGCCGGCACCAATTGTATGGCTAAGGTCTCTGTGATTCCCCGACCTTGAACCACAATCGATCGAGTTGCACGCCGATACAATGGCGCGTCTACAGTTAATTCGTGTTGCCCCGCTGGCACCGCGGTAATTAAACCGGGGAGGTGAGCAAAAACTGCTCCGTTCAGAGATAACGTAGCGTCTATTGCGGGGTCTAACTTTATCTCGAGTTGACCGGCTAAAGGGGTCAATACAATATCGAATTTTTGCTGTCGATCGTACAAAACCTCGATGCGTTGTGAATTGGTTTGATAACCACTAGCACTTGCAACTAAGGAATGTTTGCCGGGTAAAACCAAAATACGATTTGCAATCGGCAGCTTCAACCAACTGCCAAGCCGCAAATTGCTTGGCACTAACAGCAACTGATCGGGCTTACTAACATTCGGCGTCACAGTATTAATCTGGATGCTGCGAGCAAGCGTAATGAAACTGATAAAAATGAGGCAAAGCAAGGCTACTAGAATCAATATCCAATGCCCTCTGCTTAAGGAAAAGCGAGTGGCTTCAACGGTGCCGGTCGGCGCTTGATACTCTGCGGGATTTAGCGCGGCATTACTTAACTGATCCAATTTAGTCATCGGTCACACCTGCATAGGCTTGCGCGCGGTATTGGATAAAGCCGATACGGCCAATTATTGACTTGTTAACATCAACCATTTTTTCGGCCTTTTGGGGTGGCTAAGGTAATAGCTTGGTCACATTGCACCGTGATTAATTTAATCGAATCACCGGCTGGATACAATTCTATTTCTTTGCGAACATCCTGAAAACCCAAACGTACCCCAATCGCAATATAACGGCCAGGCTTAAGGGCCATGTTGCGATTACTAAACTGCCCCAGTTTGAGTACTTTTGAGCCCACTTTTTGCAAGCTCACCTGGGTCAGAGAATCGGACAGTAAACTGACTTTAATGCTCGCATCAGAATCGGCCAGAGCGCTTTCAAGCTGCGTAATCTGCTGGGTTAATTTTGGACCCTTTTGTTTGATGGCTCGAGCATCCGCAAGAACCCTAGTAGCCTCGTCTTTTTGTTGGGTCTGACTAAAACTTAGAGTGTCGGACAACACTGTCTCTATTTGGGAATCCAGTTGCGCACGTGCCCGTGAACGAATACTGCCTAGTTTCGCCGAAACTTGATTTATATCGCGTTGCAGAACGGTTTGATAATTGCTCTGAGCACTGCCCCATTGCTCTTGATTTTCAAGAGTGATGGCATCTCTAAGCAAACTAGTCAGCGAAGCATTTTTGTTTGACGCTAGAGATTGCTGTAATGCTGATGTCGCGGTTGGATCGCCAGGTTTAATTTTCAGCGCATTAGAGAATGCTTTGCTGGCATTACTATAGCGATTACTAAACAGCGCTTGATAGGCATCACTCATTGCCGTTTGAAAACGCTTTTCGACGATTGCTGTGTCAATTCTATCAATCGCTTGCGCGATTGGCTGATATTTTTGGTCTATGGCGAGAGCTTCCTGCAAGCTAGTTTTAGCAGATGCTAGCGTCTCTAATCGAGCGGACTCAGAAAATTCTTTTTCTTTAACAGCTGCCTGTGAGAGCAGCTGCAGTACCTGGTCTAGTTTTTCCGCTCGGCCTAATCCTTCAGTGGCTCGTAAATTGCCCTCATCTAGTCCAAGGGCCTGTGCAAACCGCTGCTTGGCGAGCTCGGACTTACCTTGCTTAATCGCTACATCGCCTTCGCCGAGACGAGCATTGATGATTGCCGGCAGCAAATCATAGAGACTGTCCATTTGATCAACCGCGCCTTGGTAAGCCTGCACTGCGTCGGCAAAATCTGATTGCTTATACAATTTGTCACCTTGCACTGCTAGATCAAGTGCAGTTTGGTATCGCTCAGGCGCCCATTGCAAGACATCCTTTTGATCCAATGATTTTTTGCTTGCTAATAAATTCGACAGTATCGCTTGTGATTCGCTGCGAGCCTCGGCTTGTTGACTCTGGGTCCATGGTGTCTGCGAATCAGGGATAAGAAGCTTAGTTGCTATGCTTGGGTAATCTGGCTGGTCTACTTCTGGCGGAGGGCTTAGTAATACAAATAGCATCGCGGCTAGTGCCAGCAGGCCAAAAACAGCTAGCATCAAGTTAAATTGCGAATGCCACCAGCGTTGATTCGCCCGACTGCTTTGCGCTATAGCCATGCCACGCCGCCCAGACATGACCGAATTCATCCCAGAACTGGCGTCTCCGGAATCACTATCTGGTGACTTTGGCACCTCAAAATCAAGTGCTTCAATTGAGTGGGCATGAACACCAGATGCGGTGATGGGGTAGTCATCTGATGGTTTCATTCAGTATCGAGCCTTTTGGTTTCGTGATTCACATCGTCAATCCCAGCATACGTTGAAGTGCCTACCTTTGATTCGAAACCTGACGTTTCAACTCCAGCATCAATTTGAGTTTCTAATTCTAGCCCGCTTTCTGCTTCAAACCCATTCTCTGCTTCAAACATAGCCTGCAGAATTCTCTTCCATTCCTCAAACTGATCATCCACCGTGCCTGACAAAGTAATGCTCCGATCTTCAAGGTCAATGACACTCGGTGCCAGTTCGGCCTCTAAGGCAGCACTTAATTCAATTAGAGTTGAATTATGAATGGCCGCTTCATTTTGTTTTGCGTAGCCTTGGCGAATAAGACTCGCGCCAGAAAATATACCAATGTGTCCAGCACCGCGGCTATACCCATTACCAGAGGTTTGCGCCAATAGCCCTGCAAGGATTGCAGCAACACCCGCGACTTTCTGCTTACGGCCCTGGTCTTTGAGTTGGCGAGAGTAGATCACCTCTTTATAGGCAGTTTTGCGCCACTCTTGATAAGGGTGGGCCATATTGCCATTGAAAACGCGGTAATAATCTTGAATAACATCCAAAAACAAATCATTGCGTGCTCGAATGCGATCTATCCTCATTATCATCGGGTCATTGGCCGCTGGAGTGCGGCTAAGTGTATAACGACCATCCTGGTTATCTAAAAAGCCTTTGAACGCAGTGGGTAAAAATTCTTGAGCAAAGCGAACTTTAGAGACGCTGCGAATATTAGCCAACTGATTGCCGGCCAAGCTCGCTCTATAGTCATACATATCATTGGCAATTTCTACGAATAGGCTACGAAAAGGGTCGCGGTTGGTGCTGACTTCAGGGTTATATGCGTAGGCGCTTGCGCGCTGCTCATATTCCTTTGTGTACCAAGTTGCTCCAGTTGCATCGCCAACAGTCAAATTAAGCTGAACCACTTCGCCATTGGACTCAATGATCCTGCCGCTTACTAAAACGTCTATCACGGAATTCGCGCTGGGCATGGTGCGTACCGCCCCCCAAACATTACTATAGTCCAAGGCTGTTTTTGCCTGAGTCGCAAACCAAACAGATTCACTTTGACGAATACTTGCTGAAGCGACTGTATCGTCATCTATTACCACCGTGCCTGGATCAAATAATACGATCCCAACGTCCAGTAATTGCGCATCTGTAATGACCGCATCTACGCCGCCCTGATAGCGCGCGGCTGCGACGCTTTTGGTTTCATGATATTCAAAATTGGCACAAGCACCAAGCGCAAGTGCCATGATCAACAAGCCGATAGATTTGATCAAAATCAGCAATTTAGAGTTGTCTAAAGTCATCATCAATTTAAAAAGCCTTTTATGTTACTGACTATTATATTTGCGGTACTCTTCCCAAAGCTTTTTGCGCAGCTCAGGGTCTCGCTCATTCTCGGCTGCCTCACGAAGTTGACGCGCAACTATATCGTCATCGCGCTGATCAGGGATGTCCGACTGTTTGTTGTCATCGTTAGCCTCACCCTTGGCCGGTTCTCCAGGCTTGCCGTCTTTACGTGTCTCTTGGCCCGGGCCAGAAGCACCACTGGCACTCGACTCAGATTCTGAACTCGCTTGTGCAGAAGTATCCGACTCTGACTGAGCCGACTGACTTTGCCCGCCTTTGCCTTGTTCTTCTTCTGCCTCTGCGTTGTAATTTTCAAACTCACCGATCCCGCCTAGGTCTCCTTCGCTGGTGTTCTGATTCGCTCGGTCTTCAGCATAGGATTGTTCGCGTTCCATTTGCTCGTCGAAATCTCCCAAAGTTTCGTCTAATTCTTTCTCCAAGGCATCAAGCTCTGCTTGAGACAAGCCTCCAGCATCTTCAAAACTGGGCTCGTCGAAGCCGTCTCCGTCTTTTGATTGCTCTGCTTGTTTACCTTCCTCTTTACCTTGTTCGCCTGACTCAGGCTCTTCAAAGCTGGCTTCGTTTTCTTCGGCATCACTTTCGCCATCAGATTCATCACCCTCCTGTTCCCACTCTG
>CAWUWF010000082.1:0-3846 GCA_963925935.1 uncultured Arenicella sp.
CTGGCATGACCGCGATGGAAGCCATCAAAGCGACCACCAGCGTACCTGCCGAAATGCTAAATCAAGAAAATAACATTGGTGCCATTCAAGCAGGTAGAAAAGCAGACATAATTGCAGTGATGGGCAATCCGCTGGACGATATCAGTCTACTGGAAAAGGTCGACTTCGTAATGAAGGACGGTAGTGTTGTGAAAAACGAAATAAGCTTGCCATAAAGCGCGGCATAAACCCTAGTCACAATTATAGTCACAACCAACCCTATTCGCTCGATTCCAGCTTAGCCTGCTAATGCTTAGCGTTGCCTGTATTCACCCATAGTGGATTCGTATAAGCGTAGTTTCCGGCTACATCCTGCACCACTAAACTGTACCAAGTCGGCTTACCTGGACGAACATTAAACTCAATCATTTGCAAATCGGTGAGCGCCTGACGCTCTGCCGCATTTGGTGCTTCAAAGTCACGACGACCAATTTCTTGGCCACGTTCAATAAGTTGTACTGAGCTTAAGCCGACCACGCTTTGCAATTCATATCGTAATACCAGGTTTTCGCCCTGTGGATGGTCAACCTGAGTACCAAATATTAGCTCAGGATAAACTAGCGGCCCTTGACTGGCATAGGAATGACCGTTTTTGAGAGCCCGCACATAAGAATCAACGGTGAGTTCGTCACTAATGTAGGCATAACTCCGGCCTGCACCGGAAGAATGCTCTGGCAAGGTGCCCCAGACATCGTGTACGTCTGAGCCTGCCGTAAAATAGGCTGGTTTACCCTTATTCCAGAAGTCCCATGCCCGTTGTAGGGTCTGCGGCTCATGCTCTGTAGTGATTTCGATCAAATCAAAACCCAAATTCAACCCGCCCGGAACAAGGCTATTGTCACTACCACCATTGGCCTGCTGTTTTTTTAGGCTATCGAAATAACCATAATTACCATACGGATGGTTAACGTGAATTATGTCAGCACCCAATCGACGCGCTTCATTGAATATCTCTTGCACAGACAATAGACCAACCCCCTTATTAGGTTGTTTATCAGCGTCGATGGGATACGCATTAAAATGCCCCCACGAGGCCGATAGTTCAGTTCCACCGATAAAATTCAAACCTTGCTCAGATGCCAATGACGCCATCTCAGCATTATTTTTAGTGGAATCGTGATCGCTTAGAAATGCAACATCAATACCGGCCGCTAACTGCGAACGGAGAACAAATTCTGGACTCGTAAATCCGTCCAATACATCAGAATGGTGATGCAAGTCGGCGGCGTACCAAGAGCGCTGGGACGGAGGTGGCAGCATCGACAAAGCTGTTTCAAGATCGGTTCGTTGAACTGACTTTACCACTGCATCGACACGCTTAACATTTGACAAAAAGCCCCCAGCGGCGGAAACATCAAAGCTGTAATCGCCTGGCGCTGCAGGGAAACTAACCTTGCCGGTTCCCTTAAGCTCAGTGAAAAATCGTGGCTTTCCGTAGTATTTAATAATTGGTTTACTGCCTCTCGCCACACTAATCATAGCGTCTAGAGGGTCGCCGCGAGTCCTATCAATAACTGAAAATTCAACATTACCCGGCGCCTGAACGTCGCCTAAATCTAACTTTTGCTCGGCACCACTAACTATCGATACTGCTTGCTGCAAGCCTGGCGAATAGTTTGCCGCGGTCGCAAACAATTGGTAATCACCTAAAGGTAATTGCAGTGAATAATTACCATCGACCAGCAAGGTCCACGAATGTAAACGCCCGTCCTTAAGCACGACCACAGCACCATCCATAAGTATCTGATTGCTACTATCGCTAACTTGGCCGAATACGCGCCCTTGGTCGAGCTTATCTAACTCGATTTCTGTTTTTGTAAAGGCAGCCAAGTCTGCATTCGCTTCAATTTGCAACCAAGCCTCAAACAGCTTGGTTTGACCCGCATCTAAACTATGCTTGAGGTATCGGTCACGTCCGGTATAAGCAATTAATTCGGAAAATGGGGCATGCAAGCCCATTGCCCAAGTCTGGTCATAACTAGCAGACCATTTAGCAAATGAAGTACCTTCAGATATCGGGGTTGAATCACCCTCGGTTATCCCTGGCATGCCAAAAAGGTGACCGCCAGATGGCCAAGCAATATAGCCTGAAGTAAGCTCGGCTAAACTCTTGTCAGTGCCATTGTGCATGCTGGTCACTATTCGCACCAGCTTGCTGTCGGCGAGAAACTCAAACTCCGTGCGCAGCTCAACACCGCCCCAATCGCGCACAACGCTCACGACGACCTTATCGGCACTCTCATGGCTCAGCTCAACGTTTTGATAGGTAGTTGGCCAGGCCGACCAATAGTTCGGCATGAAATCAACCAAAGACACAAAATCGGATTCTGGTAGACCATCGCGCATGATTCCAATATCTAAGATACCGCCTTTTGCTACCCCCCAAGGCGCTGCGGTCTCGACCGCAAACGACGCGGCAAAATATTGATTGCACACCGTAATATCCGTCTGTCCCTTAGCATCGCCACTGGGAATGGGTGTCGGGCCTACGAGAACTGACACGCCTACAGTATCTTGGCAGGCTTGGGTTGATACGCTCGGCTTCTCTGTCTGTGAGCAAGCCATAAAAAATGCCGGCATTAAGGCCAGCATAATCAAAAATCTAAGTAACATTAATTTATTCGATTTAATTGAACAATAAACTGTGAGTGACACCAAGCTTCTAGAGAATCTCTTCACTAGAAGCTTGGCTATACAATCACTTTAGGAATTAGAAATCCTTAGTGAATTTAACTCCAATTGTGCGTGGACGAGTACGAACACTATAGTTTTGTGTTCCACACGTACCTGTAGCACATTGCGATGTTAGATACTGAGGCGCATCTTCATCAGTTAGGTTCTTAACGAACAACGATACAGCATAGTCCTCGTTACGAATGCCTGCACTTAGATCAACAACAGTACTCGACGGCACATCACCGCGAATAGCATTATCACGTTGATTCAAGCTACTGCCACGTGAACCTTCATAGACAGCTGCAGTTTGCAAATGAGCATCCCAACCGTTCCAATCGAAACTGTAGCGAGCAATCATATTACCTTTAAAGTCTGCTGATACTGGCAAAGATGTTCCTGCTGGTGCCCAAGAGGTACCGTCAGAATTACATCCAGCACAATAATCATTTTTAAGCTCAGAATCGAGCAAAGTAAATGAAGTTGAAAGTTTCAGGTTGTCAGATGCTTGCCACAGAATCTGAGACTCAAGACCTTTAACTTCTGCGGTAGGACCGTTCCCCACTTGCGTGATCGCGTTAGCGCCCGTAAACGACACTTGAAAATCATCCCACTCTTCCAAGAAGATAGCGCCATTGAACTGTAGACGATTATCCATCCACTGGGTTTTCCAACCAAATTCATAATTGGTTAGGAAGTCAGAGACATATTCACCTGCACTGGGCTTACGATTGATGCCGCCTGGACGATAACCTTCAGACCACGTTGCATACAGCATCGCGTCGTCAGAAGCCTTGTAGGTCAAATTAACTCGGGCAATCGACTCGCTTTCTTTAATTCCTTTCTTAACATTTTGACATGGAGCGTCGTCCTTAAAGTCAACTTGCGATGCGCATTGAGTCTCGCCTGTTCCCGACCAAACGCCGTTAAAGCCAAGACCAAAACCAAAGAAGCCGTTAACCGTTACTTCAGGTTCGAAGAAACGTAGACCAAGATCTAGCACGAATTTTTCACCAATATCAAAACTAACATTACCGAAAATCGCTTTGTCTACGTTTCTTCGAACCTGAAGTAACGGTTAACGGCTTCTTTGGTTTTGGTCTTGGCTTTAACGGCGTTTGGTCGGGAACAGGC
>CAWUWF010000083.1:0-9922 GCA_963925935.1 uncultured Arenicella sp.
CAAAAATTGGCGCCAATTGCATGCCCACGTACGCGAAAAAAAATACAGTTAACAGTACGAACAACAGACTCCAAAAGGTCCAACCGCCTTGCCTTTTAATATTCTTCAGCTGTCTTTTATTAGCGCAAAACGTTGATGCACGTAGATTATTCATAATTCAACACTTTTCTATCTCTAGTTTGATACCCAAATGTATTACTCGCCTGATTCTCACGCCGTCCGATTAACATCGACTCCGCCAACCCATTTGGACAGTTCTAAAGCCAATCTAGACGGCTCTAAAGGCCTACTGAACGCTTCAAAAATCATGGCACGCAGGCGCGCAGACCCAATAGTATCTAAAAATGAATCAAATATCTTCACCTACACGGGATAGTTTAAAACCACCGCCGGGGTTTCCATTGTAATGAAACCAGATGAAAAAGGCTCTACCCACTATATTTTTGTCCGGCACAAAGCCCCAGTAACGGCTATCCTGACTATGATCACGGTTATCGCCAAGCATGAAGTAATGCCCTTCTGGTACGGTGGTAGAGCGATCTCGCGAGCCATAGCTTACCGCATCATTTAATATAGAATACTCCGCCGGAAGGAGTTCAGCCTTGCTTGCATGGGCCGCAGGAATAATTTGTTTAAAGCGATCTAGTTCACTAACAGCGCGACCGTGCATTGGAAATGGAGTATAGCGACCGTCTTCAATTTTCTCGATCAATTGACCATTTATGTAGAGCTGCTTATCTCGATAATCGACGCTGTCACCGGGTACGCCAATGACGCGCTTGATGTAATTAGTCTTATTATCCCGAGGATAGCGAAACACCATGATGTCGCCTCGTTCAGGCTGATCAATTTCGATTATTTTTTTATGCAAAATAGGCAAACGTAAACCATAACTAAACTTATTCACCAGAATAAAGTCTCCGACTTCTAATGTTGGCAACATAGACCCAGATGGAATACGAAATGGCTCTGCGATAAAACCGCGTAATAAAAAAACGATTAGTAACACCGGGAAAAAAGATCGCGCATAGTCCAAATACCAAGGTTCAGGATTGCGCTCAGCGACAGAAGGGAAAACAAAACGACAAACCAACATCACAATTGCACAAACGACTACTAATGAAAAAAGTATCATTTCAAACATCTCCTAATCCCCTTTAATCTGTAATACAGCCAAAAATGCTTCCTGAGGTATTTCCACCGACCCTATCTGCTTCATACGCTTTTTACCTTCTTTCTGTTTCTCTAATAATTTTCGTTTACGCGAAAGGTCACCACCGTAGCATTTTGCTGTGACATTTTTACGCAATGCTTTAACCGTTTCGCGGGAAATAATTTTACTACCAATTGCCGCTTGAATCGCTACGTCAAACATTTGCCGCGGGATCAATTCACGCATCCGCTTAACCAGCTCACGGCCTCGATGAATCGATTGCTCACGATGCACCAAAATTGCCAGAGGGTCGACGGGCTCACCGTTAATCAAGACATCGACCTTGACCATATCAGTAGTACGGTACTCTTTTATTTCGTAATCCAGCGATGCATAGCCCCGACTAACCGATTTAAGACGGTCGAAAAAATCCATTACTACTTCATTCAAAGGCAATTCAAAATGTAGCATCACCTGCCGACCTAAGTATTGAATGTTCTTTTGGATTCCCCGTTTTTCCATACACAGTTTCATAACCGCACCGATATACTCCTCCGGCATCAGCATGTTAGCAGTGATAATGGGCTCTCGAATTTCTTCGATTTTAGATTGATCTGGTAACGACGACGGGTTGTCTATGGTGATCATTTCACCATTTTTCATTTCGACTTCATAGACCACTGTTGGCGCTGTGGTGATCAAATCCATGTCGTATTCACGTTCTAAGCGCTCCTGAATGATCTCCATATGCAACATACCGAGGAAGCCACAGCGAAACCCTAGCCCCAGGGCATCGGACACTTCAGGCTCATAAACCAGCGAAGCATCATTCAAACTCAACTTGCCAAGGGCATCACGAAATGATTCGAAGTCTGCGGAATTGATAGGATAGAGCCCAGCAAATACGCGCGGCTGAACTTCCTTAAAACCCTCCAATGGAGCCTCGACACCCCCTTTTGCGAGGGTGATAGTGTCGCCAACTCTGGCGCCAGTGATGTCTTTCACACCCGAGATTAAATATCCAACCTCACCCACTTGCAGGGATTCTTTTGGAGTTCTCTTGGGGGTGAATATCCCTAGATCCTCAACATTGTATTCAATCCCCGAAGCCATCATTTTAATACGATCGCGTTTGCTAATACTGCCCTGGAACACTCGAATCAATGAAACCGTGCCTAGATAGTTATCAAACCATGAATCCATTATCAAAGCGGCTAGCGGCGCCTGCGGGTCACCTGATGGCGCCGGCAGCTCTGCAACAATTTGTTCCAGTAATTCTTCAATGCCGATACCGCTCTTGGCACTCACATGTAAAGCCCCAGTACAATCGATACCAACAACTTCTTCAATCTCTTCACTGACTCGCTCTGTGTCCGCAGCAGGCAAATCAATTTTATTCAATACTGGCAACACTTCTAACCCAAGATCTACGGCGGTATAGCAATTGGCCACTGTCTGCGCCTCGACTCCCTGCGATGCATCGACCACTAACAAAGCCCCTTCACAGGCAGTCAGAGATCTCGAAACCTCGTATGAAAAATCAACATGACCTGGTGTATCGATCATATTCAGCCGATACGTTTCGCCATCTTTAGCCTTATACTTCAGCGCGACGCTTTGAGCTTTAATGGTTATCCCTCGCTCTCTCTCGATGTCCATGGAATCGAGCACTTGCTCTGCCATTTCCCTGTCGCTCAGACCACCACAGACGTGGATAAATCGATCCGCCAATGTCGATTTACCATGATCGATATGGGCGATAATCGAGAAATTGCGGATTTTTGAAATATCGTGTGGCATCTATAATTTAATGATTAACAGCGTACGCAGATAAGCACGCTAAATGGTTGTTGAATAAATAATTATTTAGCAGAGACTAGCAACCCCTACAAAACGATGGCTAAAAAGAAATACCAACGACCCTGAGTTATGCTGATGTCCCTTAAGTAAGACTGGATTTAATAACTACAATACTTAATAACAAAGCGGCTATAACCCAAAACATCCGACATTTTAACAAAACAGCCCTGTAAACACTAAACAAACTTGCAATATTAACTATAAAAATCTCTATGACAAATGCCGATGATTCGCGCATTTACACCGATGCTTTAATGAAATAAGTAAATGTTTAGCTGTAACGACTGCGCCTAGACAATATCAATAGCATCATCGGCTATACTTATCAGTGTGAACCCACAGACTCGCTGGCGCCACTTGAGATTCAAGCGCTATCAACAGAACCCAATAATCCAAATTTGACTATGAATACAAACTTCTCCGATGTGCTTATTGTCGGCGGTGGTGCAGCAGGCCTGAGTTTAGCCTTAAGACTTGCACAAGACGACTTATCGATCACCATACTGTCAAAGTCAGAATTAACCGAAGGTTCGAGCCTGTACGCGCAAGGCGGTATCGCTGCGGTGCTCGATCATGCGGATAATTTCCAATCGCATATCACTGATACGCATACAGCGGGAGCAGATCTTTGTAAGGATGCTGCGGTTCGAATGGTTGTTGAGGGTGCGCCTGATGCGATAAATTGGCTGATCGATAAAGGCGTAAAATTCACTCTTGTTGACGGCGCCGAATATGACGGCGATGACAGCGAATACCACCTTACTCGTGAGGGAGGTCATTCCCATCGTCGTGTGATACATGCGAAAGACGCCACCGGGCGTGAAGTTGAAACGACCTTAGAACAACACGTGCGTGCTTTGCCGAATGTAAGCATTCTTGAAAACCACATAGCGCTCGACCTAATTACCGCGCAAAAGCTTGAGGGGAAATCACAACCCCGCTGTTATGGCGCCTACGCCCTTGACATTGAAGCCGATAAAGTTGAAACATTTGCGGCTCGCTCAGTTGTATTATCGAGCGGCGGAGCCTCTAAAGCCTATCTGTATACAACCAATCCAGACACCTCGACGGGTGACGGTATTGCCATGGCCTGGCGCGCTGGCTGTCGCATCGCTAACATGGAGTTCGTGCAGTTCCATCCAACCTGCCTATACCACCCCTACGCCAAAGGTTCATTAATTTCAGAAGCTGTACGCGGCGAAGGCGGCCTATTAAGGCTCCCTAATGGCAAGCGTTTTATGGATGCACACCACCCATTAGCCGAGCTCGCGCCACGAGATGTTGTGGCGCGCGCGATTGACTATGAAATGAAAAAGGGTGGTTTTGATTCGGTGTACTTAGATATTAGTCATAAGCCCGCCGCGTTCATATTAGACCACTTTCCAAATATTGCCGAAAGCTGCAAAAAATACGGTTACGATATGACCAAACAGCCGATTCCGGTGGTACCTGCGGCACACTACACCTGCGGCGGCATCCTCACTGACCTCAGAGGTCGCACCGATCTAAAACGCTTATACGCAGTTGGGGAAAGTAGTTGCACCGGCCTGCATGGTGCAAACAGGTTGGCCAGCAACTCATTACTTGAGTGTTTGGTAATCGCAGCCTCTGCGGCTGATGACATTCGCGCCCGCCTGGCAAAAGATGAGGCTACCATCCCTATCCTACCAATTTGGGACGAAAGTCAGGTTTCTAGCCCTGACGAACGCATTGTGGTGTCTCACAATTGGGATGAATTACGCCGATTCATGTGGGACTACGTTGGCATTGTGCGCACTAACAAGCGCCTAGAACGAGCGCATCACCGAGTAAAGTTGCTGCAGGAGGAAATCATCGAGTATTACGGTAACTTTCGGGTTAGCAACGATCTGATTGAGCTGCGTAACCTGGTGACCATCGCTGATCTGACCATCGAATGCGCATTAAATCGCAAGGAAAGTCGAGGACTACACTACACACTTGATTACCCCGATATGCGCGAATACGCAGAAGACACAATCCTAACGCCTAATAATTTCGTCAGCCATGCGCCAATTCGGGAATGGGGCAGCAGTTAAACTTATGGTGTACTAAGTGTCGTTAAGGCACTTCTGATCAAGTTCAAATGATCTGCATGAACTTGATCAGTGTCTCCGCCGGCAAAACCAACTACGATGAGATCCACCCGCTGAAATAATTTAAAATAGCTTACTTTAGCTCAAGACATAACTTAAAATCATATCTAAACTGTAACTGATACTTTATCTCAGTCTTCTTTTCTACTTTTAACGGTCATTGTTAGACCCCGTTCCCGAGGCTAGTCGCAAGTGCAAGACCCATTATCCCGAATAGATCTAAATCTATTAGTCGCCCTGCAAGTCTTGATGCAGGAAAAAAATGTTACGCGCTCTGCGGAACGTTTGTTCGTTACCCAACCAGCAATGAGTAAGACCCTGAATCGTCTGCGTAATTTACTCGATGACGAATTGTTTGTGCGATCATCGCACGGCCTAACTCCGACTCCAAAGACGCTGGAATTAGAAAAGCCCGTCAATAACATTTTAAACCAATTGACCGAACTGATGGTCAGCACTCAAGAGTTTGACCCAGCAAATACAGCCGCGACGATATCACTCGCAACACTCGGTACTTCAGCGAGTGTTGGCCTGCCATCATTCCTCAATAAACTACGCGTCGAAGCACCACATGTGATGCTATTAAGCCAGAATCTAGACGCTCGCTATGAAGAGAGACTGCGATCTGGAAGCTTAGATTTTGCGATTGTTGCACGCAAGCAATTCAGTGACGACTTTATAACGCATAAACTAATGAACATTCGCCCCGTTCTATACATGCGCAAAGATCATCCTCTTGCTTCGGTCGATCGGATTACTTTAGAGCAACGTCGAAAGTACCAGCACATTGCTGTTTACTTCCCCAATTTTGAAACCACTCGGGAAGAAATCCAAAAACTATTTGCTTCCTTTGGCATTCTCTCTAAAGTCCCTTTTTTAAGCACCAATTTAATCGTGTGCCTCGAAACTCTGCGCGAAACCGACATGCTGATGATTGCTTCTGATCGCCTTAGTGATTCAAATTTAGTGTCAGATAATTTTGTTAGCAAACCACTAGAGGATTCCATTAATCTCAATATTGACACCCTATCGTTGGTGCAACATATTCGAACTAAAAATGCGCCACTGCATAAATATTTGACAAAAATGATCGTTGAGAGCTTCCAGGAAAAAGATGCTAAGGTAGATGAGGATGTAACAAAACTCAGTTCAAACTGATTGAAAACTCATTCAAATAAGACAGTTGGCCGCTTGCCCGCCTACTTTCGACAAACTTAAATGGTCAATATTATTGGTTCGTATTTCAGACCCTTATTAATCACTTCGCAGACCAGAGATAAGCTGCAAGCGTCGCACCAGCATCTCAAGCTCAGGGTCCTGCGGCTGTGACTTAGAGAACAACCAATCCATTATGATCGGGTCTTGCACTTCCAACATCCTTTCAAAAGCCATTTTTTCTGATTCGCCCAGCTGAGGATACTCAGTCTCCAAAAATCGCCCGAATAATACATCGAGTTCGCGCACACCTCTTCGACAACGCCAGACCATTTTTTTAGCATTCATCATAAGCTGGGTTTACACAACAGTATTAATGAGAAACCAATCAGCACAGAAAACTCTCACCGCTCGCCGTTAATTTTAAAGAGACCGCTCCGCGATCATTTTCTTGATCTCGCCGATCGCCTGCCCAGGGTTCAAGCCTTTAGGACAAGTATTGGTACAGTTCATGATGGTGTGACAACGGTAAAGTTTAAACGGATCTTCCAGACTATCTAATCGTTCACCGGCTGCTTCATCTCTGCTATCTGCCAACCAACGATACGCCTGTAGCAAGATGGCAGGGCCAAGGTACTTATCGCTATTCCACCAATAGCTCGGGCAACTGGTCGAACAACAAGCACATAATATACACTCATATAAACCATCTAGCTTTTCGCGATCTTGTTTGGATTGCAGGCGCTCGGAGGACTTGGAAACTGGCGAATTAGTTTTTAACCACGGTTCAACAGAGGCATATTGCGCATAGAAATGCGTCATATCAGGAACCAAGTCTTTAATCACCGACATATGCGGTAATGGATAAATTTTTACCTCTGAGCTGCACTCATCAACCCCTTTTGTACATGCCAAGGTATTGGTACCATCAATGTTCATTGAGCAGGAACCACAGATCCCTTCTCGACAAGAACGCCTAAACGTCAATGTAGGATCAATTTCGTTCTTAATTTTGATTAAGGCATCCAGCACCATCGGGCCGCAATTTGCCATATCGACATCATAGGTATCGGTGTGCGGATTCTGGTCATCATCTGGCGACCACCGATAAATCTTAAAGGTGCGAACATCCGTTGCGCCTTCCGGAGCAGGATAATGCTTGCCTTTAGTGATCTTAGAATTCTTTGGTAAGGAAAATTCAGCCATTTTTAACCTTTGTATAGATAAATGAAACAGTGCTTAGCAAGTATGAAATTTTAGCTTCAGGCGAGGCGTAAGCGCGCAAGATGTGAACGTATATCTAATACGCGATCATCTGTGCTCGCTAGCAACAAAAGATTAAGGCAAAAATTCATCTGTAATGAGTGCTTGTTAGTAAACTCTTGGTTTCGGTTTAATGTATTCAATATCGTCTGTCATCGTATAAGCATGAACAGGCCGATAGTCAATCGTCGTTTTATGTTGATCATCACACCAGGTTAAGGTGTGCTTCATCCAATTTTCGTCATCACGATCTGGCATATCGTCACGTGCATGAGCGCCGCGGCTTTCATCACGATTGGCTGCCGAGTTCATTGTAACAACAGCTTGATCCAAGAGGTTTTCAAGCTCCAGGGTTTCAACCAAATCAGTATTCCAGATCAGGCCTCGATCAGTGGTGCCAATATCACTAAAGCTACCAGCAGTCGCAGCCATTTTAGCCACGCCTTCGTCCATCACGTCACCGGTTCTGAAAACCGCGCAATGCGCTTGCATAGTCCGCTGCATTTCCAAGCGAACCTCAGCGGTTGGCCGTGAACCGGTGGCATAGCGAAGTTTATCTAAACGATCTAGGGTTGCTTCGCCGGCATTAGTAGGAATATCCGGAATCGACTGATCGGGCTTAATCGTTTCTTTGGCGCGAAGTGCCGCTGCGCGTCCAAATACTATTAGATCTAATAATGAGTTAGAACCCAAACGGTTAGCACCGTGTACGGAAACACAAGCGGCTTCGCCAATGGCCATTAAGCCTGGCACCACCGCATCTGGGTCACCGTCCTTGAGAGTCAGCACCTCACCATGATAATTAGTGGGTATGCCGCCCATGTTGTAATGCACCGTTGGTAATACCGGAATCGGAGCTTTAGTCACATCAACGCCAGCAAAAATTTGTGCGGATTCGGAAATTCCGGGTAAGCGTTCTTCCAGTAACTCAGGACCTAAATGTTCTAGGTGTAAATGAATATGATCGGCGTCGGGACCTACGCCTCGGCCTTCATTTATTTCAACCGTCATTGAGCGACTCACGACATCACGCGACGCTAAGTCTTTTGCGTTAGGTGCATAGCGTTCCATAAAACGCTCGCCTTCCGAATTGGTTAAGTAACCACCTTCACCACGTGCACCCTCTGTGATCAAACAGCCTGCACCATAGATGCCGGTTGGGTGAAATTGCACAAACTCCATATCTTGTAGAGGTAGGCCAGCTCGTAACACCATGGCATTACCGTCACCGGTACAGGTATGCGCAGAAGTACAGGAGAAGTAAGCACGTCCATAACCACCGGTTGCTAATACAACTTTCTTAGCACGATAACGATGAATTTCACCGCTGGCCATATCGATTGCAATCACACCTCGACATTCACCATCTTCCATGATCAGGTCAAGTGCAAAAAACTCGATGAAGAACTGTGCGTGGTGCTTCAGCGCTTGCTGATAGAGTGTATGCAGAATTGCGTGACCAGTCCGGTCGGCCGCAGCACAAGTTCGCAACGCTTGACCTTCACCATAGTGAGTGGTCATACCGCCAAAAGCACGTTGGTAAATTTTTCCTTCTTCAGTACGTGAAAAAGGAACACCATAATGCTCTAACTCGTAAACCGCCGCTGCCGCATTACGACACATATACTCGATAGAATCTTGATCACCTAACCAGTCCGAACCTTTGACAGTATCGTACATATGAAAGCGCCAGTCATCTTCACCCATGTTACCCAAAGCCGCGCTCATGCCGCCTTGGGCCGCAACAGTATGGCTTCGAGTTGGAAATACCTTGGTTAAGCAAGCTGTAGACAAGCCCGCAGAGGCCATACCAAAGGTCGCGCGCAAGCCTGCGCCGCCCGCTCCAACCACAACTACATCGTAGGAATGGTCGATAATTTTATAATCGCCTATCATTGGCTCAGTCTCCTAAAACGACTGTAAATACGGACACAATGGCAAATGCCGCCGATGCAACCGAGATAAATTTAACTAATAACAAAGTGGTCAAGAAGCGCCACTTGGTATGCACGTAATCTTCCAGCACTACCTGTATGCCGGTCTGCCCATGAAACAGTGCCGTCAACACAAACAGCAACATGATGCTGGCGTTGACAGGGGAATTTAACCAGCTTGCAGCCGCCGCGTGATCACTGTGGATGAGGCAAACCATGGAATAAACAAACCAAAGACACAATGGAATCAACGCAATTGCAGTAACGCGCTGCCACCACCAATGTGAGAAACCGTGCTTAGCGGACCCTAGGCCAACGGCTTTAGAAAGCGGGCTACGTAAACTCATGCGCCACCTCCAAGGCTAATTAAGCCTGTCGCCAAAGCCCAAGTAACTGCGGTTAATAGTGCTGCTACGACCATAACTATTTTTCCAGTGGTATAC
>CAWUWF010000084.1:0-4601 GCA_963925935.1 uncultured Arenicella sp.
TGGTCGTGCATTTTGGTGCCATTGGCGACGAAGCTCCATTTGAAGAGTTATTAGGTCCAAACTTCGTAGGCGCCTATAATGTGTGGGAAGCCGCTTATCGCAATGGCGTTCGCAGGGTAGTTTATGCGAGTTCGGTACACGCGGTGGGCATGCATTCACGCACCGCGGCTATCGGTTTAGACGCACCGCATAAGCCTGATACTTTTTACGGTTTGGCAAAATGTTTCGCTGAGGATCTGGCCAGCATGTATTGGGATAAGCGAGGGGTAGAGTCGGTGTGCATGAGAATTTTCTCTTGTGCGCAAGTCAATAATGCGCGCGCTCTAGGCACCTGGTTATCCTACGATGACTTAATTCATTTAGTTGAACAGTCGGTGAATACCCCTGTCACTGGTTTTAGTGTGGTGTACGGAATTTCTAATAATGATCGCAGTCCAGTGGATAATACTAAAGCTAACTTTCTTGGCTATAGACCCAAAGACAATGCTGAACAATTTGCCGAGCAAATATTAGCAGATACACCGCCGCTCGACTTGACCGACCCCGAACACTTATATTTGGGCGGCCCGTTTGCCGCTGTAGAGCTTGGCAATAGTGGCTTAGCAAGCATGAACATCGTTAATGATGCGAAAAAAACGTAGACTACACAGACCTTATTAATTTAAAAGGAGAGCATATGAGCAAATTAGTAGGCCATTTAATTGGCGGCAAAATCGTTTCAGATAGCGAACGAACACTCGATATTTATAATCCGGCCACAGGGGCGGTTAGCAGGCAAGTTAGTATGGCTAGTAAGGCCACCGTGGAACAAGCCATTGCCGTTGCGCAAGCGGCTTTTCCTGCGTGGCGCAACACGCCGGTGGCAAAGCGGGCGCGAGTCATGTTTCGTTTCAAAGAATTGCTCGAAGCCAATACCGATAAGATTTGCCAATTGATCGGAGAAGAGCACGGAAAAATTAGTCATGACGCAAAAGGTGAACTACAGCGCGGCATTGAAAATGTTGAGTTTGCCTGTGGAGCGCCAGAGTTACTTAAGGGTGAGTACAGTAAAAACGTTGGGCCGGATATCGATTCCTGGAGCGAATTTCAACCTTTGGGCGTAGTGGCTGGTATTACACCGTTTAATTTTCCGGCAATGGTGCCGTTGTGGATGTACCCGGCGGCTCTGGTTTGCGGTAACTGTTTTATTCTAAAGCCGTCTGAACGAGACCCAAGTTCTGCTTTATTTATTGCGCATTTATTAACAGAAGCCGGCCTACCTGACGGTGTGATGACCGTTATTAATGGTGACAAAGAAGCGGTTGATACATTATTAACAGATCAACGAGTTCAGGCCGTAAGTTTTGTTGGTTCAACGCCAATCGCCGAATACATTTATTCGACCGCCACCGCAAATGGTAAGCGCTGTCAGGCGCTCGGCGGCGCGAAAAATCATGCGATTATTATGCCCGATGCAGACATGGACAACGCCGTTAGCCAATTGGTAGGTGCAGCATTTGGCTCATCTGGTGAGCGCTGCATGGCTTTGTCGGTTGCGGTAGCTGTGGGCGATGCTGCTGCTGAAGCTTTAATCGCTAAGATGACGCAACAGATGAGCAGTCTGACCGTGGGTGAAGCGACTAATGCCGACAACGATTTTGGGCCTCTGATAAGCGCTCAACATAAGGCCAAGGTAGTTGGTTTGATTAATAGTGCTGAACGAGACGGCGCCACTGTCGTGGTTGATGGGCGAGCCATTGCGGTGCCTTCGTATGAGAATGGTTTTTTTGTTGGCGGAACTTTAATCGACAACGTCACCGCACACATGCAATGCTATCAAGAAGAAATATTTGGCCCTGTGTTATTAGTAGTCAGGGTCAATTCAATGCAACAGGCTATGGACCTTATTGACGCGCATGAATACGGTAACGGGACCTGTATTTTCACCCGTGATGGCGAAGCCGCTCGTTATTTTTCAGATAATATTAAAGTGGGAATGGTCGGCATAAATGTGCCCTTGCCAGTGCCTGTTGCGTACCATAGTTTTGGCGGGTGGAAGCGATCACTGTTTGGTGATTTGCATGCCTATGGGCCAGATGCGATACGTTTTTATACCAAACGTAAAACCGTTACTCAGAGATGGCCTTCAGCTGGAGTTCGCGAAGGCGCCCAGTTTTCAATGCCGACCTTTGATTAGTAATCTCTGATCAGCGTTTAAAAAACTGGCATTTGTCGGGCCATAGTGTCGTCCCGATGTGCATGAGTGTTGGCAGGCTTGAATTCTTTGCGATCTAATTCTGTAACGCGGCGTCAGCTACGTACATTTAACAATTAGCTAAGCGCATTAAACTTAATAATAACTGAGTTGGCAATTGAGAGGCAGCATGAAAATTGGCTTTATTGGATTGGGTAACGTAGGCTCAAAGTTAGCCGGAAATTTACTCAACAATGGTTTTGAGCTGGTGGTGCATGACCTGAATGCTGATTTGGTAAAAGAGTTTGAAGACAAAGGGGCAAGTTCAGCTACGTCACCAAAGCAAATTACTGAGCTAACCGATATAGTGATTACCTGTCTGCCTTCGCCCGCCGCTTGCTCACAGGTAATGGAAGCAGAAGATGGCGTTATTGCGGGCATCAAAGCGGGCAAGCTTTGGATGGAAATGAGCACCACAGACGAATCTGAAGTTCGACGCTTAGCTGGCCGGGTTATAGATAAAGGAGGAATGGCGCTCGAATCCCCAGTGTCTGGCGGTTGTCATAGAGCAGCAACTGGGAATATCGCGATATTAGTGGGTGGAGAGCGCGCTACCTTTGAAAAAGCCTTGCCGGTGTTAACCACTCTGGGGCGCAAAGTTTTGCATACCGGAGAAATAGGATCTGCTTCAGTACTTAAAGTAATGACTAATTATCTTGCGACGGTCAATTTAGTGTCACTTGCTGAGGCGCTGACAGTCGCCAAAAAAGCAGGCCTCGATCTAAATACCACTTATGAAGCAATTCGAATTTCATCTGGCAATTCTTTTGTTCATGAAACCGAATCCCAGGTAATCTTAAACGGCAGTCGTGATATTAACTTTACTATGGATTTGGTTGTCAAAGACGTGGGGCTATTTGATTCATGGGCCAAGCAGGTTGGGGTTCCCTTAGAATTATCTCCTCTAGTGCTTAATATCTTTAAAGATGGCCAACAACGTTATGGTGATCGAGAGTTATCCCCTAATATTATTCGTCGTTATGAAGACGCGGCCGGAGTGAGAGTTCTGGCGCCGGGATTTCCGGCTCAAATGACTGATGACGAGCCTCCTAGCCAGGGCGCTGAAGTCGTGCCCAAAGGAAAGGTTTCTAAATGACAGTAATCCCTTCGACCCAAATAATTCTTCCTCGAATCCTACAGGTGGGTGGTGGGGCGAGTGCCGAATTGGTCTCGGTGCTGGGCAGCCTGAATTGTCAACGGCCACTGATTGTGACCGATGTGATGATGGTAAAGCTTGGCTATGTTGCGCGTATTCGGGAGCAGTTATCGGCCTCGGGAATTAAATCTGATGTTTTCGACCAGACCATGCCAGAACCCACCGTTGCTTCAATCCAGACTGGAGTCGATATGGTGCGTGATGGCGATTACGATTGCCTGGTCGCGATTGGCGGCGGCAGCCCAATTGACAGTGCCAAGGCGATGGCCGTCGTTGGAAAGTTTGGTGGCCAAATGCAGGACTACAAGGTTCCTCGAATAGTAGACGAGCTAGGTTTGCCGCTTATCGCTATCCCGACCACCGCCGGCACCGGTTCCGAGGCGACAAGGTTTACAGTCATATCGGATGAACAAACCGATGAGAAAATGCTTTGTCTCGGCAAGGGCTTTATGCCTGTCGCGGCGTTAGTCGATTATCAATTAACCATGAGCTTGCCGCCTAGGACTAACGCTGATACCGGCATTGATGCGCTGACTCATGCTATTGAAGCCTATGTCAGCAAAAAAGCTAATCCTTTCAGTGATGCGCAGGCATTGGCAGCCATGCGCTTGATCGCGCCAAATTTACGCAAGGTATATCACGACGGTTCGAATATTGAGGCGCGCGAGCAAATCATGTTGGGAGCAACCCTTGCGGGTATCGCATTCTCCAACGCTTCAGTGGCATTAGTGCATGGCATGAGCCGGCCTATTGGAGCCTTCTTTCATGTGCCCCATGGCTTATCCAATGCGATGCTATTGCCAAGCGTGACCGAGTTTTCAATTGCTGGCGCGCCTGAGCGTTATGCGAGATGTGCGCATGAGATGGGCATAGCAAATCCCGGGTTGGATGTGCAAGCAAGCAACAAAATTTTGCTTGAGGAGCTAAGCGCACTTAACTTGGACTTAGACGTTCCGACTTTAGAGCAATTTGGCGCAAGTAAAAAACGCTTTGACCAGGTAGTTAAAACCATGGCTGAGCAAGCTCTGGCGTCTGGTTCTCCGAGCAATAACCCACGGATTCCATCGATAGATCAGATGATTGAGCTCTATCAACAACTTTGGAATACCTTAACGTAACGGGTGGTCAGGAACCGATTGGCGAATATTGAAAAGTAGCCTAATGAGGTTTTGGTTTGGTAATCACTCTCCCAGCTGAAGTATTCGAGCTCCA
>CAWUWF010000085.1:0-9515 GCA_963925935.1 uncultured Arenicella sp.
GGTAAAGATCACCAAACATCCAACCAAAAACTTTCAACCAGTCGGCGAAATTGTTGAAGTGCTAGGCGACTATTTGGCGCCGGGTATGGAAATCGAAATTGCGATTCGTAAGCACCAATTACCTCACCAATGGCCGGCTGAGGTAGAACAGCAGATAGCTGGCTTTAATGAAGAAGTACGCGAACAAGACTTTAAAGGCCGTAAAGATCTTCGAGATCTGGCTTTCGTTACAATCGATGGCGAAGATGCACGCGACTTTGATGATGCGGTGTTTTGCCAAGCCTTAGATAATGGACGCAGTCGATTGTTAGTGGCAATCGCAGATGTGTCTTCGTATGTGAAGGAGCAAAGCCCACTGGACCTAGAAGCGTGGCACCGAGGGACCTCGGTTTACTTTCCCAACAACGTTATTCCGATGTTGCCTGAAGTGTTGTCCAATGGCCTGTGTTCGCTAAAGCCGGAAGTTAACCGCTTATGCTTTGTTTGCGATATGGAAGTTAGTGCGCTAGGTGAGATAGAGAGCTATGAGTTCTATCAAGCTGTGATGTATTCACACGCTCGTCTAACTTACACCCAAGTAGCAGCTTTGATTGAGGGCGATGCCCACGGTTCTGGTATTGCAGAAGCACTCCAAGCGCCAATTCATGAGTTGTACGCTCTATCAAAACGACTGGGCAAACAGCGCCGAGATTCGGGAACCATTGAGTTTGAGATTCCTGAGCCGGTGATTATCTTTGACCAAGATCGTAAGATCGATCGAGTCATCGCACGCTCACGTAATGACGCTCATCGCTTGATTGAAGAATGTATGTTAGCGGCAAATATATGCGCTTCATTAATACTGGATGATTCAAACATCACCGGAATTTATAGAGTACATGATGCACCAGACGAAGATCGTATCGCCGATGCCAGAGTGTTTTTACGCCAATTCAAGCTTCTGTTGGGCGGTGGCGATCAGCCAGAACCGAAGCATTTCTCTGAAGTTATAAATAAAGTAGACGATCCTTTAACTGCAAAAATCGTTCAAACCGCCTTGCTAAGAAGTATGAAGCAAGCGCGTTATGATGTTGAGAATGGCGGGCATTATGCGCTCAATTTCGATTCTTACACGCATTTCACTTCCCCCATCCGTCGTTATTCGGACCTAATAGTACATAGACAAATTAGGCGTCTGATTAACGATTCAGATGCTCGAGATGATTCTGACACCTCTAAACGTATTCAACAGTCTGCCGAGCAGGCATCAATGACGGAGCGGCGCGCAGAATCAGCAACACGAGAGGCCGTGCAATGGTTGAAATGCGAGTTTATGAGTCACAAAATAGGTGACAAGCTCTGGGGCGTGGTTTCTAGTGTCACCGATTTCGGCTTATTTGTAGAGCTAGAAGAATTTTATGTTGATGGTCTAGTGCACATCACCTCCTTAGGAAATGATTATTACCGCTTCGATGGTGATAAGCGGGAGCTAGTAGGTGAAACCAGCAATCTAACTTATAAAATCGGCCAGCGTCTGGAAGTTCAAGTTAGTCGAGTCGATATGGATCAAGGGCGAATTGATTTCTCCTTAAGCGGTGTCGTAAATGAAAAATTTGATAAGAAAAAACGCAAAAAATTTGGTCATCCGGCAAAGGGGTCTAAAAGAAATGCAGGTTCTGGGGCTAAGCGACCTGCCAGTACTAACAATAGATCAACTAAGAAGAAAAGTAATAGAGGCAAGAAAAAACCGACGTCTTAAGCAGCAAAGCATTCAGTCTTAATTATTTTCAGATCAACAAATTTTAAAATTCCAATACCCTAACTATTTATACTTAAGGTTACTGTGTTGCTCGCCCACCTCTAGTTGAGTTATATGATTACGATTATTTTATTACCCGAGTTTTTATTTTATGGCAACTAAGTCAGTTTGGATTACCGGGTACCATGCGATACAGGCGGTACTAGACAATAGTCCTGAGCGTGTATTGGCTGCCTACGTGGTGGTTAATTCCAGCAATGCAACTCAGACCAAAATTTTGTCACAATTGCAATCTCTTGGCATAGCGGTGCATAGCGTAGACAAACGCGGCCTCGCGAAACAATGTGGCAGTGAGCAACACCAAGGCATTGCGGTGCAAGCTAGAGCGAAGGTAGAAGGAACTGAAAAAGACTTAAAAGATCTAGTTCAAAGCCTCTTGGATTCTAAGCAAAAGCAGCCATTGTTACTAATTCTTGATCAAGTACAAGACCCGCATAATTTTGGGGCATGCCTGCGTACTGCCGATGCGGCTGGGGTAGATGCAGTGATTGTCGCGAAGGACAATGCCTGCCCAATGACACCCGTGGTTCAAAAGGTTGCCAGTGGCGCCGCTGAGACGCTGGCAATCTTTCGAGTAAGTAATCTTGCGCGTACCATGGATTCGCTTAAGCAGCAGGGCGTATGGCTGTTGGGGACTTCTGATAAAGCAGGCAATTCCCTTTACCAACAAAATCTCGACGGCGCATTAGCGATTGTCATGGGCGCAGAAGGTAGCGGCCTTCGTCAGCTAACCGAAAAAAAATGCGATTCACTGCTAAGCTTGCCGATGGCGGGTTCTGCTGTCTCTAGCTTAAATGTGTCAGTTGCTACCGGCGTGTGTTTGTTCGAAGTGGTTCGACAAAGAAATGCTTGAAAATTATTTTTAGAACATGTTTTATTACGACTTAATTATTTTGAGAAAATTGGAGACTTTAGAATGACATCTGTTGTTATAGTCGGCGCCAGTCATGCAGCTGCCGAAATTATTTCTAGCCTTAAGAAAAGAGGTTTTGAAGGCAGTATTACCTTAATTGGTGATGAATCGTTGTTGCCATACCAACGACCGCCGCTCTCGAAAAAATACTTTACGGGAGAGCTAAAGCTCGACAGCATGTACATCAAGGGGCCGGCCACTTATGACGCTGCTGGCGTGATTCAAAAGCTCGCCCGAACGGTTGTCTCAATTGACCGTGAAGGTAAAAATGTACAGCTTGATGGCGGTGAGTTAATTGCCTATGACAAGCTTGTCTTAGCAACTGGTACGCGCGCGCGAAAGCTGCCCGTCACTGGCGCTGATTTACCTCAGATTAAATACCTCAGAACTAAGGACGATGTAGACGATATCAAGCTGGCTATTAAGCCTAACAGCAAATTACTAATTGTCGGCGCGGGTTATATTGGCCTGGAGGTCGCGGCCTCGGCGGTAAAGCAAGGTGTTGAAGTGGTTGTACTAGAGGCGATGGATCGAGTATTGCAGCGTGTTACCAGCCCCACGGTTTCTGAGTTTTTTCAAACAGTCCACGCGCAAGAAGGCGTTGATATTCGACTTAACACCAGTCTTAATAGCTTCCAAGCAAAAGGTTCAGGGGCCACCGCCTTAATCGCGCAGGGCGATGCAATAGATTTCGACTGTGCAATCATTGGTATTGGGGTTATTCCAAATAGCGAGATAGCAGATGCGGCTGGCTTAAGTTGCGATAACGGTATTGTGGTTGACGAATTTACCAAAACCGATGACCCGAACATATACGCCGTCGGTGATTGCAGCAACCATCCTAGCTTTGTATATGATCGGCGTATACGTTTAGAATCGGTCCCAAACGCAATGGGCCAAGCTAAGACAGCCGCGGCATCGATTTGCGGAGAAGATATTGCCTACGACGAAGTGCCCTGGTTTTGGTCCGACCAATATGACATCAAACTACAAACGGTGGGGCTTTGCCAAGGCCATGATCAGATCGTGATCCGCGGTCAATCGAATGAACGAAAGATGGCGGTGTTTTACTTGAAAGAGGGTCAACTGATTGCTGTCGATGCAATAAATTCACCAGCAGAATTCATGGTATCTAAAAAATTAGTGGCAATGCGCTCGAAGCTCGATCCCGATCAGCTCGCCGACCCTGCAATATCGATGAAATCGTTTCTTTGATACTCTTAATTAGAGACGCCTCAAATTAAAAGCACCTTAACCTTAAAGTCAGTACTTCTTTGAGTACGCTTACAAAATAGATAGATGATTATGCAAGAAATACAGATTAGACAACCAGGTGGGCTCGATAATTTAGAGCTTGTCGAGATTGAGAAAGCACAACCCGCACCGGGTCAAGTACGTGTTAGATGGCATGCAACGTCGCTTAACTTTCATGACTATTTGGTGGCCAATGGCAGTATACCGGTCGCCGACGGTCAGGTGCCGATGTCAGATGGAGCGGGCGAAATTGATGCCGTAGGTGACGGTGTGAGTAATTGGCAGCTGGGCGACAAAGTAATGTCTATGTTTTTTCCTAATTGGTTTGATGGCGCTGCCAGCTTTGCAGCAACCAAGATGATCAGTGGTGAGTCTGCCCCAGGGTTTGCTACTCAAAGTTCATGTGTTAGTGCTCAGTCTCTAACGGCTATGCCCGCGGCGTATAGTTACTCACAAGCGGCTACCTTGTCGTGCGCTGCCTTAACGGCCTGGCGGGCCTTGGTAGTTGAGGGCAATATTAAAGCAGGAGACAAGGTGTTAGTAGAAGGTACTGGCGGCATGTCAATCTTCGCATTGCAATTCGCGAAAGCGGCTGGCGCCTATGTTTATGCAACCACCTCTTCAGACGAAAAAGCTGAGCGATTGAAAGCTTTGGGTGCCGATACAGTTCTAAATTATCGCAGCGACGAACGTTGGGGTAGAACCGTATTTAAACATTCTGGCGGTGTCGATCATGTGCTGGATGTCGGTGGTAGTAGCACTTTAGAGCAATCTATTGAAGCGGTGGGTTTTGACGGTAAAGTTACCTTGATCGGTATCTTGGGTGGGCGTAAAGGTGAGTTCGTATTACCTAAGTTCTTCTTCAAACACGCACATATGAATGGCATTGCGGTCGCTAACCGACGCTCACAAGAGGATATGGTAAAGGCCATTGATCTTTCTGGGATGCAGCCGGTAATCGACAAAAGTTTTAAATTAGACGAACTGGCGGATGCTTTTCGTTATCAAGAGAGCGGCAAGCACTTTGGCAAGATAGTCGTTGAGTATTAACTTATACCAACGCTGTCTATTTTGCAGAGTCACCGATAGTGAATATTGTAGTTGGTGAGGAGCAATACAATGACATCCAAAGCATTCATGCAGTGACCCGTTCTGCTTTTCTTTAAGTGGGTCATTGCTGACACACACAGGCCATTTCATTGTAAATTCTCTGCGCGATCCGGACGCATGCTCCTCTAGCCGTGTTTATGCACATGGAACGGTTGAGCATCAGTACGCATTTTCAGCTACTGCTTGAAATACTTTAGGTGAGAATCAGGCTTAGCAAATAGCCAAGCGATCAATTACTTACTAGTGATAAAAATTCTGCACGGGTGGTCGGGTTGTTTCTAAACGTGCCTAGCATCGAAGACGTTTTCATTGATGAGTTTTGTTTCTCTACTCCGCGCATCATCATGCACATATGCTTAGCTTCTATAATCACCCCAACCCCTTCAGCGCCGGTCACGGTTCGCACCGTCTCTGCAATATCCGTAGTTAGTTGCTCCTGAATTTGCAGCCGCCTGGCATACATGTCTACAATTCTGGCGATTTTGGATAGACCTAAGACTTTGCCATCTGGAATATAAGCAACGTGCGCTTTACCGATAAAGGGTAACAAATGATGCTCGCACATGGAGTAGAGCTCTATGTCTTTAACAATAACCATTTCCCGAGAATCGGATGGGAATAGGGCATTGTTGATCACATCATCAAGGTTTTGTGAGTAGCCACGAGTTAAAAAAGCCATGGCTTTAGCGGCCCTTTTAGGCGTATCTAATAATCCCGGTCGGTTGAGGTCTTCGCCACATTCTTTGATGATTGTTTTGTATGCTTCTTCCATCTTCTTCTCGTTTGAAATGATTCAATTTAATGGTCTAGAATATGCACCCCGAAAGTGCATCATGAAGTGAATTCTGTCTCGAAAGCTGTTAGCTAAACACCGTAATTAGGTGGTTAACGTCAAATACTCCGAACTAATTATCGTCCACAATAGCGGTATCGGTAGTTCAGACGTCAGGGGTTGAGGATATCAAGGTTTTCGCATTATCGCTGTGTTATCTTTGCTGTAATTTGCTTCAATCACCAGATTCTCTACCTTCACTTATTATGCCCCAGTCTTTAGAACAAAAAATCATTGATAATTTTCTGAATCATCGCTATCTATGGGCGTTGATTAGCTTGCTGATTACCGTCGTTTTAGTGGTAGGCAGCAAAAACCTTTATCTGCAAACGGATTATCGCGTTTTCTTTAATGATGACGATCCTTTGATGTTGTCGCACCAGGATATGGAGGCAACGTACACCCGCTCAGATAGTTTAGGAATCATCCTTAAGCCGGCTCAAGGAGATGTTTTCACAGAGCGCAACCTGAGCATTATTTACCAGCTAACCGAGGAGGCCTGGCAAACACCCTATGCAATTCGAGTGGATTCTATAGCCAATTTTCAGCATACGTCTGCTGCGCAAGATGACCTTCTAGTGGAGGCGCTGTTGTTGGATCCTCGTGAGCTTGATGACGCTAAAATAGCCAACATTAAAAAGGTAGCTTTGTCCGAGCGTCAGCTAGTCAATCGTCTTGTCTCGCGTGACGGTAAAACTGTTCTTATAAATATTTCTTTAGAGATGCCGCCGTTGTCGGATAAAGCGGCTGATCTTGAAACACAGGCGCAACAACGTGCCGCCTTAGATGACTCATATCCTGAGGTGATCGGGTTTGGAGATTCTCTAATCAATAGGTTTAGCCAAAACTATCCAGATTTAGAGTTTCATTTAATCGGTGTGCCAGTAATCAATAATAGTTTTACCCGACTATCGATAGAAGACCTATCAACCCTGACTCCCGCAATGTACTTACTAATTGTGGTGCTGCTGGCACTCTTTTTGAGGGCATTGGGTGGCATCGTTGCGGCGGTGATATTGATCGCTCTAGCATCAGCAGCAGCTCTAGGTGGAGCGGGTTGGTTCGGGTTTACTCTAAATCCAGTGAATGTAATAGCGCCGACTATAATTTTGATGATTGCGGTTTGCAACGTAGTACATTTACTATCAATTTATGTTCGTAACTTGGGTTTACAGCAAGCGCCGATTGAGGCTATGCGTGAAAGCCTGAGGCTGAACCTTCAGCCAATTATCTTGACCGGTCTAACCACCGCGGTGGGCTTCTTCACTTTAAATTTCTCAACTTCTCCGCCTTTTCGGGAACTCGGAACGATCTCGGGCATAGGGGTACTTTGGGCGATGGTCTTGAGCTTCACTTTATTGCCAGCGTTGATTCTGCTGTTGGTCAGAAAACGTAAAGCGAGCCCTCGGCGCGACCAAGTTTTTATTAGCTACTCTCATTTTGTAATTAGAAATAAAAAATCCGTATTGCTCATCACCTCTTTGCTAGCCGTGGCGCTGATGGCCTTGATCCCACTCAATAGGATTGATGATAATCCGTCAGCATATTTCAAACCGGGTGTACCTTATCGCGACGCTAATGATTTCCAAGTTGCTAACTTACCTGCAATTAATGATATTAATTTTTCTATTTCTTGTGGTGAGCCAAGCTGCGTAAACTCTCCGGCCTACTTAAAAACCTTAGATGATTTTCGTGTCTGGGTAGAGCAACAACCCTATGTTGAATTCGTTTCTACATATGCTGACGTGATGAAACGACTAAACAAAAGCATGAATGCGGACCAAATAGAATTCTATTCGGTACCGCAACAGGGTGATCTGGCAGCCCAATACAATCTAATGTACGAAATGTCGTTACCCTATGGTTTAGATCTTAACAATCAACTTAATCTAGATAAGTCCTCAAGTAAGGTGACTGTGTTTACCAGACAACTCACAACCGGTGAGTTATTGCAGACTGAGGCCAATGCTCGGCAATGGTTCGAAGATAATGCGCCGCAACTAGCGTCGCAGGGCGCCAGCGTTCTGTTGATGTTTGCAAATACTGGCGAGAACAATATACGTTCGATGATGGTCGGTGCCTTGATCGCGGTTATTGGCGTCACACTAACAATTTTACTGTCACTAAGATCCTTTAAATACGCCATTATCTCAATGGTGCCAAATGTGTTTCCAGCGTTGATGGCCTTCGGTATTTGGGGCGTTTTTGTTGGTCAGATTAACTTGGCGGTGGCTGCGGTGTTTAGTATTTGCTTGGGTATTTTGGTAGATGACACCGTGCACTTTATTTCCAAGTATCGACGTGCCCGAGAACAAAAATCGTTCACTCCCGAGCAAGCAATAGAATATGCTTTCACTAACGTGGGCTCCGCCTTGGTTGTGACTACCGTAGTATTGGTGCTTGGATTTAGTATACTAAACCTATCGCAATTCAATTTAAACGCGATGACTGGCCAGTTGGCTGCCCTGACCATTGGGATTGCGCTTATTTTCGATTTTCTGATTTTGCCGCCAATTCTATTGTTAGTAGATAAAGACTAAACCTTTGGCTTTTAATCAGAGTTAAAAAAGCATGCAAATTAGAAAAATGAAAGTACTTATCATTGGCGCTGGGTTCTCCGGAATCTGCATGGCCATAATGCTAAAGCAAAGGGGTATCAATGATTTCGTTATCTTGGAAAAAGGATCGGGTCTTGGCGGTACTTGGCGGCTAAATACCTATCCAGGAGCGGAGTGTGACATCCCCTCTGCGTTATATAGTTATTCATTTGAGCACAACCCAGAATGGGCCTATAAATGGTCAGGTCAGCAGCAAATTCTTAAATATCAAGAGGACACTGCGGCCAAATACAATATTAAGCAGCATATTGTGTTAAATGCCGAAGTCGCCACGTCCAAATACAATGAAGTGGAAAAACGTTGGCTTATTAGCACCTTAGACGGTCAGCAGTATGATGCGCAGCATTTAGTATCGGCAACCGGACAATTGCATCATCCATCCACACCCGTGATTACCGGCGCAGACCGTTACTTAGGGCAGCGTTTTCATTCTGCTGATTGGGATCATTCCGTCATCTTAGATAAGCAGCGCGTAGCGGTCATTGGAAATGCAGCAAGTGCTGTTCAATTTATTCCTGAAATCGCCAAGCAAGTTTCTCATCTAACAATTTTTCAGAGGACTCCTAATTGGATTGTTCCAAAAGTTAATAATCCAGCTTCTGATTTTCGGTTATGGGTATCAAAACACTTTCCTTTTGTGAGTAAGGTAATTCGTTTTAGAACCTGGTTGATAGGCGAGATTGGACTATTCCCCGCTATTAAAGGCAATCGCTTTTCACGCTGGGTTTTAGAAGGCAAGAATAGGCAGCTAATAAACCGCTCAATTAAAGATTCTGACCTTGTTGCTAAGTTAACTCCAAATTATCCGATTGGTGCTAAACGCGTTTTGTTCTCAGATGATTATTACCCAGCGTTGGTAAGAGACAACGTCACCCTAGAAACTACCGGCATTGATTCGTTTACCGAAAGCGGTATATTGCAGAGCAATGGCGTGAGCAATGATTTTGATGTAGTAATCTACGCTACAGGGTTTAAATCAAACCCTTTTCT
>CAWUWF010000086.1:0-7177 GCA_963925935.1 uncultured Arenicella sp.
CGAATACCTCCGATGTAACAGACCCCAAGCCCAGCGCTCTGAGCCGCGATCACCATATTCTGAGCAAACAAACCCACATCCACCGTTGCGGCTAAAAATTGTTCAGTCCAATCATAGTCAGGCTGTTCTCCTAACTCGAGAACTTGCTGTTGATTGCGATGTAAGTCAGCACATAGCACGAAAAACTCAGCACAAGAGGCAACGTATTTTTGCCCTCCGCTGAGTTCCACTAACGCTTGTCGCTTATCGCTATCCGTTACCCTTATTACCGTAGTCGCCTGAATAAAACTTGATGTTGCTGCCGACTGCCCGGCGCCAAGTATATCGCCAAGCAATTGTTCATCTATCAGTTGGCCGGTGAATTTTCTAATGGATCGATGCGATTGAAGAATTTTAATAGTCGGATTCATAATAATTTGGTGGGGTCTAGTCTTAGCAATCTTTGTTAGTAAATCCGAGGTGTTTGCTCGGGCATCAATTCTTTGGCTGGGCGTTTTCTTGTGGTCCCTCCTGGACCAGAACGAACGGCGCTACAACCAAACTCCAAAGCGAAGCATCACGTTCGAACCAATTTTTGGCCTGTACATTGCTTACCGCGGCAAGCTTACTAGACGCCATGAGCGCTTCTATTTTTTTGGCTTGATCGTCTACAATAAACGTCCCTATTTCAACTAAATCACAATCTTCATCTACCCACATTACGACGCCTTGGGCGAAAAAACGTTGCAGCTCTTTCCAAGCGATCAGCGCAGTTTGCTCATGTAGCTTTTGCGAAGTGGAAACTGGATTATTAGCATCTTCTTTCATAAAAATCGTCAGCTAGCTTAGCTGTCTTGAATATCGTTATAATAAAAAACCCCACTGACTTGAAGTCAATGGGGTCTAACACTTTACTCTGTATTGGCTAAATCTAATTATATTAAATAGCCACAGCGTAAATTACTCTTCTACAGCTTCTACACCTTCTACAGCGTCACCAGCCATATCATCAGCTGAATCCATTACTGCTTCACCAGCCTCTTCAGTCATATCAGCCACTGCTTCACCAGCGTCTTCAACCATCTCGACCGCTGCTTCACCAGCATCTTCAACCATCTCGACCGCTGCTTCTGCACCGTCAGCTACTGCTTCTGCTGCTGAATCAACTGCATTAGTAGTGGCTTCAACCGCATCTGTAGCCGCATCTTTAGTGGCATCAATTGCATTGCCAATTGCCGAGTCTTTATTGTCGTTTCCACAAGCAGTTAAGCTCAATATTAACGCTAATGAAAGTGCGCTTTTAGTTACTAATTTCATAGATAGTCTCCTGATCGAGTGATTTTATTTAAGGGCTAATAGTTTGAATACCCTATTATTATAATTTCAATGCAGCACTGCATCGCTAAGTGTATAAAGTTGTTAAGCCTAAGTTTTTAAGCTCAGGAAAACGCTCTATAAAAAACAGTATAGTGCTTCATCAGCCAGAAATTATACAGAAATAGAATAATTTTAACTATCTCATTCTACAAATAGAAAATTGACACTTTGATACTTATTGTCAGGCTAAACTTAAAACAATTAGTCTTTCAAATAATGTTATACCAGACGCGAAACTTAGAACGGCATACCACCTCCGCTCGGAGGCATTTTTCCGCCCATCCCAGGCATTCCTCCCATGCCTCTCATCATTTTGGCCATCTTGCCTTTGCTGCCCATTTTTTTCATCATTTTTTGCATCTGGGTGAACTGCTTCAGGGTCTTATTCACATCTTGAATCAGGGTTCCAGATCCGGCAGCGATGCGCTTCTTACGGCTACCCTTAATCAACGCAGGATACTGTCGCTCTTGAACCGTCATTGAATTAATGATTGCAACACTCTTGTTCATATCCCCCATCATGCCGCCCATCGCGCCCGATGGAATATTTAGATTTCCCATACCAGGTAGCTTGCCCATGAGGTTCTCAATTCCACCCATTGAATTCATTTGAGCAACTTGATCACGATAGTCCGCCAGATCAAATCCTTTGCCCTTCTTAAGCTTTCTAAGCAGTTTATCAGCTTTGTCTTTATCAACATTTTGTTCGGCTTCCTCGATTAGGGTCATCACATCGCCCATACCCAGAATTCGAGACGCAACTCGATCAGGATGGAAGGCCTCGATGCCATCGATTTTCTCGCCAATGCCCATAAACTTAATCGGCTTTCCTGTGACCTCTCTAATAGATAAGGCCGCACCACCACGTGCATCTCCATCAGTCTTAGTTAGGATTATGCCGGTTAACGGCAAAGCATCATCAAACGCCTTTGCACTATTAACTGCATCCTGACCAGTCATGCTATCGACCACGAACAAAGTTTCGATCGGATTCGCGGCCTTGTGAACTGCCTGAATTTCAGCCATCAACGCTGAGTCAACGTGCAATCGACCCGCAGTATCGATTATAAGCACGTCGACCACTGCGTTCTTAGCCGCGACTAAGGCGTTTTCGACAATGCTCACGGGACTTTGATCAGTACTACTAGGTGCCCATTTAACATCGATAGAGTCAGCCAGCGTCCTTAATTGCTCTATGGCCGCAGGTCGGTAGATATCTGCACTGGTGACCATGACTTTTTTCTTGTCACGTTTCTGCAGCAAATTGGCTAACTTTGCAACGGTGGTGGTTTTACCCGCCCCTTGTAAGCCTGCCACTAATATCACTGCTGGCGGAGTTTGCGCGAGATTCAAAGCATCATTCGCGGCGCCCATTAATTGCACAAGCTCATCCTGTACAATTTTAATTACCATCTGACCTGGATTTAGACTCTTCGATACATCGATGCCAACAGCTTGCTGCTTAACTTTATTAACGAAGCTCTTCACCACGGGCAGTGAAACGTCTGCTTCTATTAGCGCAATTCTAACTTCGCGCATTGAATCAGATATATTCTCTTCGGTGAGGCGTGCTTGGCCACGTAATTTCTTGAAGGTTCCTTGTAAACGATCGCCGAGTTGTTCAAACATATTGGTCTCGAAACTAAATATTAGTAAATAGGAATAACTGAATCATCGATTCAGTTTTATAGGTTGTGATATTCTATCTCTAAGACGCCATAAATGGCAGCTTTAGCCGTCATTATAATGCGGCTCAGTAAAAAACTCGAATGACGCTTAGACATAAATTGATATTTAATAACATCCCTAAAACAGTGTTTGCTAAGCAAGCTTGCCTAGCAAACTCAACGTTAAATTAGAATGCTCAATTCAGCACTGCTTTTTTCTTCAATTGTTGGCTATTGCTTAGCCACCTGGATGATATTTAACAATCTTCATCGGGCTCAGGGCGCACAACAGGATAGTACTGGCAATGATGGCTTCTTTAATATCGCATTTATAGTCGCGATCAGCTCAGTTGCGGCACATATCATATACGCGCTGAAAACTGGCATAGCCAACAACTCAATTGATTTTAGTCTTAGCTCCATGGCCGTGATTGATAGCGCCATACTAGTTTCTATCTACCTACTAGGCTGCTTAACAATGCCCATTCGGCGCTTAGGCATATTAGTATTTCCGCTAAGTGCACTTAGTTTAATGTTTTCTTATGCCTGGCATAGTGATGCCAATTATCTAAACGCCAGCGGTGCGTTCGCGGCACATGTCTTGGTCTCTATCCTCGCATATTCCTTACTCACTATCGCCGCTATACATGCACTTCTGTACGCCTATCAAGAACGACAGCTAAAAAAACGATTGGCGCCAACGATGCTACTAGCCCTTCCGCCCCTGCAAACGATGGAGATGTTGTTATTTCGACTCGTCGGTGCTGGATTTGTTCTACTGAGTCTTACCCTTATTAGCGGCGCATTTTTCAGCCAACAGATTTTTGGTCAGCCTTTCGAATTCAAACATCACACAATTTTGGCTCTTCTGGGCTGGCTAGTTTTTGCAACTCTTCTGTATAAACGATATCGACACGGTTTACGCGGATCACATGCCGTTTTTTGGACCCTCGGCGGGTTTGCATTGATTCAATTAGGTTACTTCGGCACCAAGATAATTACCGAAAGCATTTCGCTTCAATAGCAGCCTTCTATAGGCTAAATTAGATTAAGTTCGAATCAGGCCGAGATCGTAGATCTGCTTGCCAAGAAAAAATCAAACGTGAGAAAACCGTCCTAGAAGACTGCCTCTTCGGCTAAGACTCGAGTAGAATACCGCCTGTCCAATGCGCTGGGTTTACGCTCCTCGAACATACGTTTTATCAAGCGCGCCCATTACTTAAACTATCTCCCACATTATCGGTGTTTTAAGAACGTGAATATTACCCGTAACCCCAGCCGTGAAGTAGTCATTGGCAAACGCAAGATCGGCAATAACAACCCAATTTTGGTTCAGAGTATGTGTGCTACGCGTACTCAAGACATTGACGCCACCATAGAACAGGCGAACACACTGCATGAGCGAAATGCGGGCGTGGTTAGAATAGCGGTCGACAATAAAAAAGACGCAGCAGCCTTAATCGAGATTCGTAAAGCGACCGACGCAACCTTGTCGGTTGATTTACAAGAAAACTATCGCATGGCTGCACTGGTGGCCCCCTACGTAGATAAAATTCGCTACAACCCAGGGCATTTATTTCACCACGAGAAGAAGAAGACTTGGCAACAAAAGGTTAATTATTTGGCCGACTTAGCTGGCCAACATGATTGCGCAATACGCGTTGGCGTGAATGCCGGCTCAGTCGACCCCGCAAAATTGCAGAATTACGATTCTCGTGATTCGGTATCGCCAATGCTCGACAGTGCACTAGAACATTGCCAGCACTTGGATTCCATTGGATTTACTCGCTATTGCGTCTCTCTCAAAGACTCGGACCCGCAAAAGGTGATCACTGCCAACATACGCTTCGCAGAAGCAAGGCCCGATGTACCATTGCATTTGGGCGTGACCGAGGCAGGCCTGCCTCCCATGGGCGTAATTAAAACACGCATCGCCTTTGAACAACTTATTTCCAGAGGGATTGGCGATACAGTGAGGGTTTCACTCACATTACCAAATAAAATCAAGGCGGATGAGGTAGATGCCGGACACGAAATAATCAACGACATTTACGCTGGCCGGGTGCGTAGTGTGGTGGCCTTTGACCCAAATAAACTAAATATTATCAGCTGCCCAAGCTGTTCTAGGGTTGAGAATGAAGCCTTTATCGAACTAGCACAAGATGTCAAAGAAATGACAACTTATGCCGAAGATCATAACCTCACCATCGCCGTAATGGGCTGTCGAGTAAACGGCCCCGGAGAGACTGACGCTGCCGACCTAGGTCTATGGTGTGGGCCTAAACACGTTAACCTAAAACGCCAAGGCGAGAGCCTTGGCGCTTTTGGGTACGACATTATTTTGGAAAAACTGAAAATCGAGCTCGATTCACTAATTAAAATTCAATAGATCCATCGCGATTGCCTTGTATTTTTCAATGGCATTCGCACTAGCCTAATACGGCATTAGCTAAAGGCTTGACGATGCTCGCAGCATAATACGACTACTTACTGGCGTTGAAATCACCGTCCAATGTCACGCTCAGGTTAATGCCATTGACAGTACATTCACCCTCTCCGGTCACGTCACCACTGGCTTGCGAACCGTCTACCCTACCGGTTACAGACAAGGTACCTGAACACTCGTCTTCGACAATAGAGATGGTTCCACTAAAATCGCCCGCATTGGTGATGCCAACGGTAAAGGTTTCGTCAGGGTCATCTCCGTCAAAACGCACAGTTCCGTTTGCTAGGACGGTAACCGTGATCGGAAAAGAATCAGACTGACTAAGACCGAGCGCGCTGGCCGTCAGATTCAACGGCCCAGTATAAATTCCAATAAAATTAGCCGGTATATTCTGCCCGGGGTTAGTACTATCACCCGCGCCGGACAAGCTATCGCCACCGTCACATGCCGCGATAAACAGAAGGCAAAAACTAACAATGATTTTTTTCATAATAATTAATATGTAAGAACGGGATGCGTCAAAAGGAAATACAGCGCGATGAAAAATCGCTTTAGAGAGATCTCGCGAAATAAATAACGGTAAAGCCAAGAGTCGATTTAGTTACCACGTCCATATACCCGACATTGCTTAGCAAAGCTCGTTAAGTGAATCAACGATTTTGAATTTTCCCGAGCCAAATAAGTTAAAGTAAAATCTATTATATATCAATACATGATTGAATTTAATAGCTAAATGAAATTTATTCGTTAAATTTACTACGACTAACTAGGCTTGTAAAAGCCGCCGCTAATAGAATAGATTAAGCATTAGCAGCATCACGATCAAAAACAATAGGGTCATCCCACTCCCCGCACGCATGTAATCCCTTACTGTGTAACCGGCAGGCCCCATTATCAGAGCATTCACTTGATGAGTGGGAATTAGAAATGAATTGGACGTCGCTATGGCAACAGTCAGCGCGAAAATCGCGGGGTCGGCGCCAACCCCTAATGCCATTTGAATAGCGAGCGGCACCAACAACACCGTGGCACCTACATTCGACATCACCAAAGTGAACACCGTCGCGATAACCGCTAAGAACAGCTGGATGCCCCAAACCGGAAAACCATCCATCAAATTTAGCGCATAAAATGCTAAATATTGCGCTGCGCCCGATTGTTCCATCGCAAGGCCTAAAGGTATTAAACAAGCGAGTAAGAACACGGTTTGCCAACTTACCGCTTGATAAGCCTCTTCAACTTCCAGTACACCACCGATAATCATGCCTAAAGCGCCTACCATCAACGCCAAAGCCAAAGGTAAATCACTGAATAAAACCAAGCCAACGGCGAGCACGAATGCGACCGACGCGTTGCGTAGCTTGTGAGTGCGAAATTCTTCTTTTGGAAAATCCGTTACGACTGCGAAGCGTTTATCTTTAGCAACCCTGATCATGTCCTGCCAACGGCTATGAACCACTAGCGTATCGCCAGCCTGCAGCTCCAGCGACGATAGCTCTTCGTCAATAACCTGATCGACCCTATAGACAGTAAGAATACGCATGCCAAACTTGCGCCGTATATCCGACTCACTAATAGATTTTTTTATAAGGTCTGAATCGGGCGGTATCACAATTTCAGCAATACCTGCGGTGGTTGGGTTTAGAGCGTCTGCAAATTCATTTAGGTACGCACCAATACTTAAGTCATGCTGCACGGCATACTCTTC
>CAWUWF010000087.1:0-33930 GCA_963925935.1 uncultured Arenicella sp.
TGGTCGCACAGCCTTGGGCAAACAGAAAAATTAGACTAACTAAAGCGAGTCGACTGATAACTTTTCCGCTCATGTGATGTTCCTATGAATAAGGTTCTAGTATGTGGTTTTCAGCAATCGCGGTGCGCTCGCCAACACCTAAATTAACAATTTAAGCTTAGCACAGACCTGTGACTGTGAGTGCTACAAGCAGCCCGGGCATATTTAATTATTGTTAACTATGGCCCGAGTCTTGGTTTTCTAGAAACCTGCTCTGGCTACTAACGAAATGGCCGTAACAACATCTTGTCGACACGCTCAAAGCCGTTATAGGGATCCTTTAAGCCAATGGGCATGTCTCTGTGGCGGGCGGGAGGCGTAAGATACCGAATAACTTATCCCGCCAGACGATAAAGAGCCCATCATTAGTGTTTTGTTCATTCACGATGACAGAATGATGAACTCGGGGTAGACCGAGAGTCGCGATTATCCAGCGCGATTTGCTATCTAACTATGCTGGTAATTTTAAATTACTATGATAATTGCCTTAACCGCTGCCGGTCTTGCTTGCTAGTCTGCCCTTGTTAGTTACTGGCTAAACTGCGGCTTACTTCAGAACCCGCTTACCCTCAACCCATTTTATTATCGGCGCCCACTGCTGCATATCCAGCGCTACTTCATTTGCTGGCATTTCAAAAATACCAACGCCGCTATCCGCCGCTTTAATATAATTTTGCGAGCTGCGTAAAGTCCCGACAAACGGTATATTCAAGGCCTTTAAAAATTTGTGCAGCGCTTTATAGGAGTGATAACTAGTGTGTGCTCTATTCGCAACAACACCGATGATGGCATGAGAGTTGTTAGCGCGCAGCCGAGTTGTGATATCAGCAATAAATGCGGCTGCGACACGCATATCGAGCGCGGACGGTAAAACAGGGATGATAACGACGTCGACTAACTTGATTAGTTTGGCAACTTTAGCGCTGTCAGTACGCGCTGGCGCATCATAGATTACTCTCTGCGTACCTTCCTCGGGAAAGATCCTGCCTTTCAAGCCATTAAAGCCTTGGATTTTATTTTCAGTCTCTGGCCTAACCCTTAACCACGCCATACTTGACTGCTGTGGGTCTAAATCTACCAATGCAGTTGAAACATCCCAAACTGAATAATAGGTCGCTAAATTACTAGCGATGGTCGTTTTACCACAACCGCCTTTTGGGTTCACGACTAATATGGAACGCATGTTGACATCCTTTGATTGAACAAGTTCTGAGAGTATTTGATTATTATTCTAACGAGGATACTATTAAATCGTTTTATTGCCAATTCAGAATGACATTTGTACAAGTAAAACATCCGCGTGGAGTTTGTGAATTATAAATATTTGCATCTAAGCCAAACAGTCAACTCCCTCGATTACTACATCAAGGTTAAACTAAATACCACAATGAACCACACTATATTGATCGTTGAAGATAAAAAGGAGATCGCCGACACGCGTTGTTATGCCTTAAGTTCCGCTAGCATGAACACCCAATGGGTTACCTGTGGTGCCAATGCAAAGCGGAGCTCGCGCTACGGCGAGGTGGCTTATTAAGCAATAGTCATGTGCCAGAAGAGCGACTCTAAGCACCTCGGCACAACTCTGATCGTTAGCTGCTTATTGAATTCTAGCCCCTTGTTCTAATAGCCGTTTCTGCAGTAATTTAATATCCACTTCTGCAAAATCGCAATTGCTCTCTAATGAAATTGCGGCGGCGACGCCTGCGCCCTGACCATTTACCGCGCAGCACATCATATTGCGCACTGCAGCATGTGAATCTCGGTCACCACCAGTACTGCGGCCAGTGACGATTAAGTGCCCGATGCCCTTAGGTAACATCGCTCGATATGGCAATTGGAAATAGCGCCCAGTGGTTGGCAAAATAAGAATTCCGTATCCATCTATAAATTCCGGAAAGATACCAATACTGTCTTCAAAGCGCCCTTGCTCCCGTACATCGGTCGCTGTCATATTGTAGTGCGCGTCTATTTTTCGCGTATCTCGAATTCCAATCGTTAGTCCAAAATTGCGTAACTTAGCGTTCTCGCAACCTGGGTTATATCGGCGTAGCGCTTCTACGGCCATCATTGCCTGGCGTCGCCCCTCTATTTCACCGGCCGTCAGATCATCGGCATTGGTGCCGTCAATCTCAGACAGATGAACTAAGTTTAAATAGGTAAGGTCTCCCTGATCATAAATCGCACCCCAGGTACCACAAATGGTGTTTAGATTTTCTGGAATAAGACCAGCCTCAATTGCTTTCTCGAATGGTTTTCGTAAAAACGGAGAAAACATTTTATCCTCTTTACCAGTGGTTTCGATACTCCATTCGCCGCCCTCCCAATCTTTATAGGTTTGCGGGTCTGCCTTCACATGTTCGATAAAACGCTTTTTATTTACCCCAGTCATCGAGAACATGACCGACGCTGCCATCATGTCTTCGCGTGGGGTTTTATTAACCAAGGCACCGGCGCGCGCTGCGATATCGGCATCGCCGGTGGCGTCAATGATGCGCTTTGCAAGTATTGCTTCGCGTCCTGATTTACTTTCGACGATAACGCCTTTTAAAATCCCTTGCTCCACAATAGGTGCGACCATCGTGCGGTGTAGCATCGGCGTAATGTTTGCTTCTTGTACCAAAACGTCAGCCACGTATTTAAATGCTTCTCCGTCTAGGGCATGACTCTGCGATTGAGGTTCTGGCGTGGATGCACCCATCGCTTTGGCGCGCTCTTCAAACTCTACGCCTATGCCTTCGCTATCCACTGTTTTGGCGTGGCGATACCAGGCAAAGCCCTCTACCCCCACCTGAGTGATATTGCCGCCAAAACACCCGTATCTTTCCAGCAATGTAGTCTGGGCACCGGCACGCGCCGACGCAATGGCAGCGGCCAAACCGCCGGGGCCACTACCCACCACCAAAACATCAGTGTGATGAATAATGGGAGTTTCGCGAGATCGTTCAAATATCGATTTCATAAGAGTTCCTAAACCTACTAATTAGTCGGCATCAATCCGCCAGCCGAGCGCGAGCATACGAGATTGGGTGGCTATTTCACTGGGCATGTCCGCCAAAGTTAGTTCAGCCTCACACGCGATTGATCCGTCGGGCAGAAATATTTTTCCTTCTGCCTTACCAAGGCGCCCGCGTAAACGGACAATCTTACCGACAGCGGTTATTGGGGTATTTATTAATACTGGCTGGCGATATTGAACCTTCATTACCACCGTCATCATAAAATGATGGTGATCACCCACCATCGCAACTCTACCCACCACTTCATCCAACACAGAAGCCAAAATACCACCATGTACGATCTCAGGGTAACCTTGAAAACGCTCATCCAGGGTAAGCTCACTAGCAACGCTATCTTGGGCATTGTCATAAAACTGCATTTTCAGCCCAACAGGATTATCTCGCCCACAGACAAAGCACATACTGGCATTGGGTTGCTTATGCGTACAATTGTGACTCAGTGTCATAGTGACTAGCTCCGAATAGATTGATAAGTTCCGAAGGCTAAGGTTAACCTACAATTTAATATTAGTATTTAAATATCTGCTGTGCTGTGCCAGATTTAAGCCCAGAGTCATGGCGTGAGTAAGATCAACGCGCCATGGCTTTATTTTTACCTGATAGCCTTGAGCGCATTTTGGCTCGCTGCTATGGCGCCCTCTATATAGCCCCTTATTTGGCCTTGAGCGGCTTCTGTGCCTGACCAAATAAGCCGTTGGCCCCAGCCGACTTCCTCAATAGTGCTCTGGGAGCTGAGAGAATGATAATTCGCGATATGTTGGTCGAACTCTGTTGCCACAAAAGGGTTTCTAGCCCAATCTTGGTACAGAATATCTAAAGGATTCTGCGCTTTCTCGCCAAATAAGCGAACCAATTGTTGGATGATCGATTGCTTTATTTCGACCAAGTCATTATTTCGCTCAGTGGGCGGTGTCGCGAAGAAACCAAATAGAGCATGGCGGTTCTGATCGGGTGAAGAGGCATCACCTAGTTGAGAGGCATCACCAGATAAAGATGCATCATGAATTTCTGCAAGTGGCCCGCGTTGGCTGATCACATCGCCAGAAAAACCAGCTTCTCTCCAAAATGCGTATTCATAAATGCACACCGCTTTGGCATGACCGGCCATCCATGTGGCTAAGCTATTTAGTTCATTGATTCGAGGCTTTGGCAGTTTTGGAGAAAACGCCATGGTGTTAACAGCCACACGCGGGGGCATCGCTAAGATGACATGCTGAGCTGTAAATAATTGCGCGCTATTAGATACTCTAAGCCGAACACCATCACTTTTGTACTCAAGGGAACTAACCGCGTGCTCGTAGAGTATCGCATCGTTGCCAGCCAGGCCTAAAACTGCTGACTCTAAGGACTCAATCACAGTCTGCCAGCCACCGCTAATTCGCAGTGAGCCTTGCATCGAGATACCGGAAATCCCTCTCTGCAAGGGTGAGTCAATCGGTTCGAAAACGCTATCGCCGTCTGCATATTGCGCAAATACATTGCGCTTTAAGCCGAGTTCGTGAATTAATGATTCGATCGCGGTTTGGCCAGGCCAAAACCAAGATGGGCCTAAGTCATAGCGTGATGTGGTAAGGCGATCACGCTCACTTGGGCGTGAAAGAATACGTCCTCCAAGGCGCGATCTGGCTTCCAGAAGTTTGAACTTAACTCCTTGTTTAGCAAGTTCATAAGCAGTATGTAAACCACTGATACCACCGCCGACAATAATAACTGTTTGCATATTAGCGTTATAAATTATTATCAATCGCCACAAGATTTCGACTAGGGCAAGCGTGCCACTTCTTGATCAACTCGGTTCATGTGGCCTTGCTTTAACCATACTTTTGCACCCTGCGACCCCGCGCTGGCGTGCAGCTTAGAATCGCATGGCAAGCGCAGCCAACTTTGACTACGCAACACTTCACCAGCCTCTGTAAATTCACCGTCTAGGACTAAAACCTCTGCGCCGCCCGGCAGATCAATGTCGATAACGGCGCCGGGTTGCCAATGATGAATACTCACCGATTCTGCTTGATCCAGATACAAAGGAATAATGCTGGCTCCGGGATAATCAGCAGCGGCAATGGCCTGCATAAAGTTTGAGTCAAGGCGAACATGAGTAGGGTCTTGCGGGTCAAACTGCCAAAGTTTCACAAAGATCACACAGCCGGCATCAGAGCCGGGGGTGTGACTCGATCGAGGCGGATTACGAATATACGAGCCCGCAGGGAAATCGCCGTGTTCATCTTGAAAGACACCTTCCAGCACCACGATTTCTTCACCGCCAGTGTGTACATGCGGTGAAAATTTACTGCCTAGGCCGTATCGAACAATTGAGGTGGCGCGTGCTACTTCATCACCAACTCTGTCTAGAGGCCGCCTAGAAACACCGGGCATGGGCGAATCCAGCCATGGCATTTGGGCGCTGTGCACCACAACGCGTTGCTCGAAATCTGCATTAATTTTCATACCAAACCCTTATTTATTGCGCTCTACTTAAGTACTATGGGCATCGTTTTTTGATTTTTTTGATGAGTCGTATTAACAAAGATCAGGCTTACACTTGGCTTAAGGCTCTTCTACTGAGTACCCGCCTTTTTAATATCCAGGCAGCGATAGCGCCCAACACGCCCATTGCTGCGATGCCACCAAAATAGACAGTGTAGGCAAACTTGCCTGGGTAGACGGTTTGCAAGTAACCCTCCAATAATGGCAGATAGATGTCAGGCGAATAGCCCACCAAAGATATAACGCCAATTGCCAAACCCTTTATTTTATTTGAGACGTCACAACCCTCCAATGTGGCCCAGAATATACCGCGCACCGCATAAGTTAGAAAACCGATGACCAGTACAATACCGAGTAGAGCAATAGAGCCCGCACTAGCGGGTAATAAAACCAAGCCACCGAGCGCGATTGACGCTAGCAATAATAATACGCCCAGCACTAATTCTCGATCAAGAAAATCTCCGGCAAATCCTGCTGACACTGCGCCAATCGGACGCATCCATAATTTAGCCACTGTGATTGACCCAACAGCAACGGCCGTAAGACCATAATAATTTTGCATATAGGCTGAGAACGAATAGGTCGCGAAGAACAATTGATAACCCGTCAAGATACAGATCCCGCACAACCAAATATCTAGGTTGGATGCGACCACCTTCAAATCACACCATACATTTGATCCAACGTCTGTTTTTTTGTCTCCCAAGTCAGGCGCACCGTCCTTAATATGGTCATCCAATACAAAATACGAGATTGGTGCCAATACCAACATACAGCCAACGTACAACCAGATCACCTTGCGCAGCGCGTCGGGTGTGTCTTGTCCTAGACTTTGGGTGTAGTAAGCAAACATGCCAACTGCGATGGTCGCCAGAATTGCCTCTACCAGGCCTCGACCACCATCCAAAATCCCAAAGAAGCGACCCTGTTCATCGGATCTGGCAAGCAGTGTAGTTGCTTTAATCAGGGCTGCCCAAAAGGTCAGACCAGCAGCAATACCCCAACCGGCAAAGATAATTTGCAAAGAGCCAAACCCTGGCATGGTCGAGAACCACACCCCTAAGGCGCCCGCTACGGTCAGTGAAAATGACATTAAGATACGTGGCGATACCCTATCGGCCAACCAACCACTAGGCAAATACGAAACCATGTAGAGCACGCCTAGTACCGCATAGTTTTGGCCAAGCTGAGCGCTGCTTATACCGAACGATTCTTCGATACTTACCTGAAAATTTTGGCGTAAGTAAATTAGTGGGTATATATTGCCAGCAACAATCACTAAGACTGCTAGTTTAATATAACGCTGGCGAGTGCTCAGTTGATCTTGGGTTTCTTGTGCCTGCATCGAGATTCCTTTGATTAGCTTTGGTTATGGTTATGTTTTTATAATTCGCCGCTTGATAAATGACTATTTTGAAACTATCTCACGATACTTTTTAATAGAAAATCAAAATATAAAAGATAAAGCGACGATTTCCCTACAGTCAATCTAGAGCTGATATTGACTGGCAGCGAGGTCCCGCATTATTTCCTCTGAGCCACCACCAATCGCATTAACTCTTACCTCACGGTAGATACGCTCAACTTTAGAACCGCGTAAATAACTGGCGCCACCTAATATCTGGCTAGCTTCGCGCGCACAAAACTCCATGGTTTCACTGGCTTGTACTTTCAACAACGCCAGATCTGCGTAGTTAGAATGGCCTGCCATGATCTCTCTGGTGATGTGTTGTGTATACGCTTGAGTCGCATTAATGCGTTGTTTCATCGCCACAATTTTATGCCGAATAACTTGGTGCTTCGATAAAGGCTTACCAAAGGTTTCGCGCTGTTGCGCCCAGATGACTGCTTCATTCAAACAACAGCGGGCACAGGCCTCCATATTGACTACCATGCCAAGGCGTTCGTTATTAAAGTTATTCATGATCACCGCAAAGCCCATTCCCTCTCGGCCAATTAGATTTGTGGCTGGCACTCTCACGTCATCAAAATAGATAGTGGCCGTGTCAGAACACCACCAACCTTGCTTTTTATCCAGAGCGGTACGTGCCACGCCGTCTAAGTTAGTTGGAATTAGTAGCATCGATACGCCAGCTGCGCCGGCTGCGCCAGTTCTCACGGCAGTGCTAATCCAGTCTGCGCCAAGCCCGCCTGAGATAAAGGTTTTGCTGCCGTTTACCACGTAGTAATCGCCATCTCTACGGGCTGTAGTTTTGATATTTGCTACATCAGACCCACCGGACGGTTCGGTAATGCCTAGCGATATACGTTTTTCGCCCGACAGCACAGCAGGAATAACCTCTTGCTTTACTTCTTCGCTGGCAAAATTGACCACCGGCGGCAAACCAATCCCATGCACTAATAATGTACTCGCAATGCCGCCGGCTGAACCAATCCTGCCGAGTTCTTCGCCCACAATGCTGTGGTGGTGCTGGTCAATCCCTTCAGATATGCCACCATATTGTTCTGGATAACCAAGTTGCAGCAAACCGACGTCAGCGGCCTTTTTCCACATAAAATCTGGAATCTTGCCTGCTTCATCCCATTCATCCATATAAGGCGCTACTTCTTTATCCAGGAATTTTCGCAAACTCCTTCGCCATTCTTCGTGTTCTGAAGTCAGGTCGGGATTACGTAATCGTGCGCTATCAAAGTCCAAGGACATTTTGTACTCCTAATGTAAAAGGTAATCTTAAGTAGTCATTTAATTCACAATCAAGGCCATTTCAAACAGACTCGATATTAGGGCTAGAGCATACTGCAGGCTCTGGATAATCACCACAAGAACGATATTAAGATACGGTTGCGTATGCCGAACAGATATCACCGCAATTGTAATGTCTGGTGAAAATTACAACAAGGTTGACATTTCGACCCGCCTAACAGAAAGTAGCGAGTTCATCCGCAGCCCTTTACCTAGCAGTTTTCCACTATGAAATCGATTAAAGCTCATCTTAAGACAAGCATCGCAGGCGTCATGGTTGCCTCCTTATTGACCATTAGCTCTACGAGTTTTGCAGCAAACATTAAGCTAAGTAAAGCCGAAAGAGTTGGGATGTCAAGCGAGCGCCTAAGCAAGATCGATGAAATGTCAAAACGCTATGTCGAACAGGGCAATTATTCTGGTGTTGTAACGCTAGTGGCCCGCAAAGGAAAAGTTGTGCACCTGAGTGCGCATGGCAATTATGGCGTAGACAATGCTACGCCTATGGCGCCAGACACACTGTTCAGAATCTATTCGATGACCAAGCCAATTACAGCGATTGCCGCGTTGATACTGTATGAAGAAGGCAAGTTTCAGATGAACGACCCGGTCAGTAAATACTTGCCTGAATTCGAAGACCAGAAATTGCTAATCAGTGATGAAAAAAATACTCCGATGTTGGTCTCCCCAGAATCAGTGATGACCATGCGTCAATTGTTTACCCATACGGCAGGCCTGACCTATGGCACAACGCTAGACAACCCCGTTGACGAGCAATATAAGGATGCCAGAATATTACACAGTGGCTCTCTCAGTGAATTCTCTAAAAAACTGTCACAATTGCCTTTACGATTCCAGCCTGGTACTCGCTATCACTATAGTGTTTCTTTAGACTTACTAGGCGCTGTAATTGAAAGACTGAGTGGCATGCCACTAGACCAATTTTTTCAAACACGGATTTTCCAACCGTTAGGAATGGACGATACTTTTTTCGAGGTTCCGGCTGACAAGCTTTCTCGTCTAGCCAGTGATCAGTATTGGGACTATGAAAGAAAGAAGATCACCCGCGTACCCGCAGCGCTAAGTCGAGATTATGGAAAAGTTAGTTTCTTTAGCGGCGGTGGTGGTCTTGTTTCAACTGCTGGCGATTACATGCGCTTCTGTCAAATGATTTTAAATGGCGGCTCTTACCAGGGCGCGCGATTACTAGGCCCCAGAACTATTGAGTTCTTTGGCGCAGATCATCTTAACGATAAGATTCGAGCTGAAGGTATAGGCCAATACCCGAGCGCAGACCTATACTCTGGACAAAGCATGGCACTAGGCTTGGGGGTTGTAATCAATCCAGATGCAATGCCGGTAATGTCGTCCAAGGGAGACCTTTCCTGGGGCGGATTGGCAGGCACCAAATTTTGGATAGATCGCGAACAAGAGCTGATTGGGATTGCCATGGTTCAGTTATTTCAGTCGCCATGGCCTTTGCGTTTTGATATGCAAGTGGCAACTAATCAAGCAATCACTGATCTTAATTAGACGAGGAATGCGGGGCAATTAACCACTAATCGTCGTCACCACGCTTATGCAAATTCCACAGTTTTCCATTGCCCCAGATGTTTTGAACAGATGGCTGGCGGGTCGCGAGCTTGCTGATTTATGCGAGCAGTATGATGATCAAGGTTATCTCATTTTTGAGAATGTTCTTGATACCGCTCAATTGCAAAAATTACGCGATGAGCTTGCTCCTTTCTTAGAGCAAGACATTACTGGCCGCAATGATTTTGAAGGCGTGAAATCAAACCGAGTTTACGCAATGTTGGATAAGTCGGCGTCCTTTGCCGAGCTAGCCACGCATCCTCTGGCATTAGGTTTTGCTGAGGCTGAACTAGGCAAATCATGTTTACTATCGGCTTGCCTAGCCATTCAATTAAAGCCTGGTGAGTCGGCTCAACCTTGGCATTTCGATGATTCTCATCTAGAAATCCCCAGACCTCGACCTGCATACGGCTTAAGCGCGTTTTGGGCGATCGATAAAACGGATGAATTGAATGGGGCGACCGAAATAATCCCCGGCAGTCATAAATGGTCTGAACCCAGCATTCCAGGATCGGTAACCGGCACTGATTTGTCGCAATACAGCGACCCAAATCTTACTCAGGATAAGGGCGCAAGAACGGACTCGATACAAGCCTTATTAGAACCAGGATCTTTAATGATTGCCAAGGGCACACTGTGGCACCGCGGCGGTGCCAATACGTCTGGGCAATCGAGGCTGATTATTACCCCACAATACTGCTCAGGGTGGGCTCGTCAGCTTGAGAACATGCTACTGAGTGTTGCACCTGAAAACGCCGTTAAACTAAGCGAACGAGCGCGCGAATTAATCGGTTATAGCATCCACCCGCCATTTATGGGTTACGTGGATGGCATGCATCCAAGGCGTAAACTAGAACAATAGCCTTCGCAAGGGTTGAGTTTTTTAACAGATTCCGACAGCCGTAGAATGTTCTTTTTTGGCTAACACACATACTCTCCACATCAGGGCCACACGACTCATAACGTACAGCACTATTATTAGATACCCAAGTAGTTGAAGCCTTAGCGTTCGGCCCATTATATCTTGAGCCGAACATTACCAAGTGGGCCGCTGCGTTATTTGGTCACTGCGCAGGCGTACTCTTCGTTACAGGCTTCTTCGTTACAGGCTACGTCGCTACCAGCTTCGTCATTTAGCGAGAACCAGGCCAAACCAAATTACGCCACCAAGCCATCCATTGTTCAGGAAAGCCTGAAAACACGGCAATCGCTGGTCATCTCGAATCAGCCATTGTTGGTAAGAAAATAAGGTACAGGCGATTAATAAAGCGAAGTAAAAGCTGACATTAAGTTGCTGCAGAGAAGCGATGGCCACCCATAAACCAATGACCAACAACTGAAATAAAAGGATTATCTTTTTATCATTTTTGCCAAACATAATGGCGGTGGACTTAACCCCAATCTTCAGGTCATCTTCCCTGTCAGACATCGCGTATTGAGTATCAAACACCATTACCCAAAAGAAGTTACTCAACATTAATAGGTAAAAAGTCTGGTCAAACGAATGATCCATGGCAACGTAGACCATTGGAATGCCAAACGAAAAGGCAAGCCCTAGCACCATTTGAGGTGCCTGAATGAAACGCTTCATATAGGGATAAACGATGGTCAGAATTACCGCAGGTATAGACCATGGCCAAACTCGCATAGGCAACAGCAAAAGCAAACATAAAGCAAAGAAGCCCAGCAACACAAACAGGCCTAGCCCTTGACGGGGTGACAGGTAGCCTGCCGCTAATGGACGTTGCGTTGTTCTGTCGATTAATGGGTCAATATCTTTATCTGCGTAGTCGTTAATCACGCAACCCGCCGAGCGCATAATAATCACGCCTAGCGCAAATATCCACGCTAGCTTCGCATCAGGATGGCCTTGCCCGGCTATCCATACAGCCCATAGAGTCGGCCACATCAACAATAACCAACCAATCGGTTTGTCCGCTCGCATTAGTGACAGGTAGTGAGGTATGTCTTTGGTTATCTGCATAGGTCGGGTCTAATTAATTTAAGCATTTGCGTAGCCTTCACGGGTGCCAACCCAGCGTTGAATAAGCGGTTCGATGTGTTGCGGTGTGAGTTCAATAATGCGGTTTGCGCATGCTTCAATCTCTGGCAGCAAAGCTTGGTCGCGAATGATATCAGCAACTTTAAAACTTAGGCTACCGGTTTGCCGAGTACCGAGTAACTCACCTGCACCGCGCATCGCTAAATCTTTCTCGGCAATCAAGAAACCATCATTGGTTTCGCGTAACGCTTGTAAGCGCTCTTTAGCGTGCTGACTGAGCGGCATTTGGTACAACAAAATGCAAAATGACTTTTCGCTGCCGCGGCCTACTCGACCACGTAATTGGTGTAACTGAGCCAAGCCCATGCGTTCGGAGTTTTCGATTATCATCAGGCTGGCATTTGGCACATCGACCCCGACTTCTATCACGGTGGTAGCAACCAACACATCTATTTCGGCTTTTCTGAAGGCCTGCATAACAGCGTCCTTCTCTTGGCTTTTCATACGTCCATGCACCAAGCCCACTGAGGCCCCCGATAATTTCTGGCTTAGCTCTTGCTCAGCATCGGTTGCGGCTTGCGCAGATAACGCCTCACTCTCGTCGATCAGTGGGCATACCCAATACACCTGTCGGCCTTTTTGGCAGGCTAGCTGCACTCGCGCAATTACCTCATCACGCCTAGTTTCGGCTGGAATAACAACCGTGTCTACGGGTATTCGACCTGGCGGGAGTTCGTCAATGCTAGAGACTTCCAAATCAGCATAAAAACTCATCGCCAAGGTGCGTGGAATAGGGGTGGCCGTCATCACCATTTGGTGCGGCACCACACCGCTAGGTGTTTTATTACGTAGCGCCAATCGTTGATCCACCCCAAAACGGTGTTGCTCATCAATCACCACCAACCCCAGTTGGCGATAGCTCACTGCCTCTTGAATTAAGGCATGAGTACCTACCGCTACTAATAGTTCGCCGTTGGCGAGAGCGGCAAGCGTTTCACGCTTCTGCTTGGCTGGCGTTCTACTAGCCAACCATGCTACCTGTATTCCCAAAGGTTCAAACCAGCCTCTGATAGTCTGAAAGTGCTGCTCGGCCAATAGCTCAGTGGGGGCCATTAGCACACATTGAATATTATTTGCCGCAGCGTGCAACATAGCGGCGGCTGCAACCACTGTTTTACCAGAGCCCACGTCACCCTGCACCAAGCGCATCATCGGCGATCGACCCGCAATATCCGCAGCAACTTCGGCGTAAACACGCTGCTGCGCGTTAGTCAGAGTAAAGGGCAATGCGTCAATAAAACGGTTGAATAGATCGGCGTCTTGAACCAAATTTGGGGCGGAATCTGCCTCACGGACTAAGCGCGCATTTCTTAAACTGAAATGGTGAGCCAATAACTCTTCAAAAATTAATCGTTGATGCGCGGCGCTCTCAGCGGTTCGCATACTAAGTAAGTCAACGCCTATGGTCGGCCGATGTAGGGCCTGCAACGCGGCGGCAATTGAGAGTGAGTTATGTGATTCACGCATCATGCTTGGCAAGCAGCGCGGCTCAATCAATTCGGCGACGCTCGGCAAGGCTACCGCCAACGCTTGGTCGCTGATTTTACGCCATAAAGCTTGGCTTACACCTTCAGTCGTTGGGTATACTGGCGTTAGGGTGGTATCCAAAGCACCTTCAGGTTGATCAGCAAAGATGCGGTATTCAGGGTGAATCATTTCAAATCCTTTGCCACCTCTACGAGCTTCACCAAAACATCTCACCCAGCTGCCACGCCTAAAACTTTTCTGCTGGGCGTTGGTAAAATAAAACATGCGTATGGTTAGACTGCCGGTGCCATCACTTATGCGTACCAGTAGACTTCGGCGTCGACCAAATACCACCTGCGCCAATTCTACTTCGCCAATGATCACGGTCGATAAATTGGGCAACAAGGCGCCAATCTCAGTAACCGAAGTTTTATCTTCATAACGCATCGGCAGATGAAACAAAACATCTTGAACAGTGTGCACATGCAAACGTTCGAGTTTGGCCGCCATTTGCGGACCCACCCCTTTTAGTTCAGAGACGGGAGTTAATTCGGTTATTGGTTTTGAAGGTTTTTTAGACATATGCAAATTCCATTTTGCATTAATCTTTGATTTAAATATAGCCTTAAAGCTTAAGGTCAGAGCTTATATCCTGGCACTACAATCGAGCGAACGCAAATAACTTAAGCGAGGTACAACACAGCATCAATTTCGATTTGCACACCCTTGGGTAGCGCTGCCACCTGAACCGCCGCACGGGCAGGAAAAGGTTCACTTATATAGTCTGCCATAATAGTATTAAGCGCAGCAAAATCAGTTAAGTCAGTCAGGTAGACAGTTAATTTCACCGCATCGGCCAATGAACCGCCGGCAGCATCGGCTACTACAATTAGATTTTTAAAAACCTGCCGAGCTTGTTGCTCAAACTCTTGCGATACGACTTCCATGGTATCTGGGTCGAGCGGTATCTGCCCTGAAATATAGACCGTGTCGGCAACTTTAACCGCTTGTGAATAAGCGCCAATGGCGGCAGGCGCCGCTCGTGTATTAATGATGATTTTGCTCATGGTGCTTATCTCTCTTGTCTATTCTCTGTTGACTTAAAAATCAGCCTAACCTTTTTTACGAACGACCTTGGCAACGGTTGGCAGGCGTTTAATCTGTTTCATTATTTGCGCCAAATGCACTCTATCTTTAACATCAATAATAAAGTCCATTAAGCGCAAACTTTCTGAGCCATCATGCAGGTCTACATGATAAATATTGGAGTCATTTTCAGCAATCGCACTGGCGACATGGGCAAATGAGCCAGTTTCATGCCTTACTCGTACTTGTAATCTAACCGAAAATTTCTGATCAAGCATTTCGTCCCAATCGACCAGCAAACAGCGATCCGGCTGCTTTCGAAGTTCACTAATGTTGGGACAGTCTGATGTGTGTACGACTAATCCGTGGCCTGCAGTGAAGGTTCCTAATACAGCATCACCTGGAATCGGGAAGCAGCATTTTGAATAGGTGACCAACAGCCCTTCGGAGCCTCTGATAACCAAAGCCTCTTGCCCAAGTTGTTTCCCGTCAGGGTTTTCGGTATCGCTTAATTGCGCTATTTGTCGAGCTACCATATCTGGCAGTCGATGCCCAAAACCAACATCAATCAGCAGCTCTGACCAATCTGGTAAATTCAATTTCTCTAAGAGCTTGGTTTGAACATCCTTGCTAATACGTCGTCGACCAAAAAGACGCTGCTTGGTAGCCCCCGCTAACAGACGCTTACCTAATTTCAGAGCATCTTCTCGGGTTTGTGCTTTTAGAAAGTTTCGTATACTTGTTCGCGCACGTGCGGTCACTGCGTAACTTAACCATGAAGTATTTGGCCAAGAGCTTTTGGACGTCGTGATTTCAACAATATCACCGTTATTCAGTTGTGTGGGCAAGGATGCTAAGGATTTATTAATTCGCGCGCCAGTACAGTGATTACCCACGTCGGTATGTACCGCATAGGCAAAATCCAGTGCGGTTGAACCGCGCGGCATTTTCTTGATGTCTCCTTTTGGGGTAAAAACATAGACCTCATCTGGATAGAGATCTGTCTTCAAGTGTTCTAAAAATTCGACTGGACTGCCGCTATGGTGCTCTGGATCAAGAAGATCTAATAACCACTGTCTAGCCAAATGGTTTGATTGTTGAGATTCGCTAGCATCAGATTTATAGATCCAGTGCGCTGCTACACCTGCCTCTGCGATATGGTCCATTGCGATGGTTCGAATCTGTACTTCTATGTTGTCACCCAGCGGACCAAATACGACAGTGTGAAGCGACTGATATCCATTTGCTTTTGGAATAGCGATATAGTCTGCGAATCTACCTGGGATTGGTTTATACGCGTTGTGCACTATACCCAAAGCGCGGTAACAATCATCTACCGACTTTACGATTATTCTAAAACCGTAGAGGTCATGAATTTCATCGAAAGATCGATGCTTCTGCGACATCTTTTTATAGATGCTAAAAACTGTTTTACGTCTGCCCTGTACCGTAAAATCTTCTAGGGTCGATTGATCAAGCCTTGTTTGCAACGCGTGCGTTAGCTTTTCGACCACTCGTTTTCGATTGCCTTGACGCTGGGCCAATGCTTTACTAATGGCATTATGTCGCTTTGGATACAGATAACGAAAACACAGATCCTGAAGTTCTTGTGCCCAAGAATATAAACCTAGGCGTTCGGCAATCGGCGCATAGATCTCGAGCGTTTGCCTGGAAATGCGTTTCTGCTTTTCAGGCCTCATCACCGCCAAGGTGCGCATATTGTGCAATCGATCAGCCAACTTGATGATCATTACGCGCACATCCTGCGACATAGCCATCAGCATTTTTCGAAAGTTTTCAGCCTCTGCTTGCTCCTTCGTATCAAAACGGATCATGCCGATCTTGCTGACGCCGTCAACAAGTAGGGCAACGTCTTCGCCAAATTTCTCGATTATGTCGGCCTTAGAGGCTAGAGTATCTTCAATGACGTCGTGAAGCAGCGCTGCAATGATTGAGCGCGAGTCCATTTGTAGCTCGGCGAGCGTGTCTGCTACCTCAATCGGATGGTGAATATAATGTTCGCCGGTGCGACGAACCTGCCCACGATGCGCTTTTTCGGCAAAGCGAAACGCGCTGTATACATCGTCTATCGCTTCCCTGGATAGATACGAAGCCAGCCGCCCTTCGCAGACGGCTCGAATCGCTTTTTCAGGTGACGGCGAAAAAAATCGCTTGGCCACAATAATCTATTTACTCGGTTGGCTTCAGCTCTTCGCCGTCGCTTGCTTCTACAATCGCTTCTACAATCGCTTCTGCCGCAGGACTTACGTCTGCAGAATCGCCAGCAAGTTCTGCTTGCAAGGCTGCAGTAAGCGCATCAAGTTCAGTCGGTTGAACGTCGCCTTCGGCTTGTTCTTCTTCGCCTTCACCTTCGATAATGAACTCAAGGATATCTTCTTCGATTTTCTCTTCTAAGATCTCACGAGTAACATGGCCCTCAGCGATTTCGCGTAAAGCCAAAACCGTTGGCTTATCGTTTTCTTCGTCTACGAAAGGCTCAGCGCCTAATGAAAGTTGACGGGCACGTTTGGTTGCTACTAAAACCAGTTGAAAACGATTGTCTACATTATCCAAACAATCTTCTACAGTTACTCGAGCCATGACTTACTCCTAAACTTATTTTTCTAAGCAATAAAAAAGACACCAGACTAAGAATCTGATGCTAACTAAAATGATATTACGGTTGTTAGCGCTGGCTTGCATAGCGTCTGCGCTCAGTGTTGACCAGATTCAGATGCTAAATATCGCTATTTGCGCCTAGCAATTGCTCAAGGTCAACAGTTAAGGCGCGGATACTACCACTTTCGCCACTAAGAATCAGCGATAAATCGTCTAAAGCTTGATTAAATTCATCGTTCAAAATAATGAAATCTGACTCTCTGCAATGCGCCATTTCATCCATTGCCTGACACATACGGCTTTGTATTACATCTTCGGAATCACTACCGCGGCTACGCAATCGGCGCTCTAATTCACTAACGCTAGGAGGCAACACAGAAATACTCACTGCATCGCTCATTTTCTCTCTAACTTTACGCGCGCCTTGCCAATCAATGTCCAATAAAACATTAACCCCGACAGCCAACATCTCTTCTACAGCGAGACGGGAAGTACCATAGTAATTACCATAAACCTCGGCATACTCCAAAAACACTTCCTGCCCTACCATTTCCAAAAACGTGGTTTGATCGACAAAAAAATAATCCTGACCATCAACTTCACCACCGCGTTGTTGGCGAGTAGTATGCGAGATGGACATTTTGGTGTCGGCACCATTGGCGATCAGCGCACGCGCCAAACTGGTTTTGCCTGCACCTGAAGGAGCAGATATTATAAATAGTTTACCTTTCACGAAAATTGGTCGCTCGAAATATAAGTCACAGTAAGAAAGCAATGATATTCAGAATAGCCGCTTATTCTACTAGAGTTTCTAGCGCTTACCCAAGCATTGATTGCTAAACAGTAGCAATTGTTAAATTTGTCCAACAATCGAGTGAACGCTGAACAGAACACAGATACTCAGGCTTTACTATTGCTCGCTCAATTTCATTATTTCAGTAAATGTCATAACTGATCCAGATACGGCGTTTTAACTTATTCAGCCAGGAACAAAAGAAAGTAAGCGCAGGTCATTTTGAGCGCAGCCGGGCGCAGCGCGCGGTAGGCCTTTCGGTAAGATGTAAACAACCATAAACATGAGTTTCGGTCACCAAAATAACTGTGTAACTACGATTAACACTTACCAGTATCTGCTATGGTTTCGGCCTGACTCAAAACTCCCAGTTAAGCTCTAATCAAGCAGCGAGAATCAATTGAGCGATTCACTAAGATACCTTGCCCCACCGCTTCGGCGCTACAAATAGTTCCAATATGAAAAATTTATTGTTATACATCCTAACCGTATTGATCTGGGGCTCTACCTGGCTTGCGATAGAGTTTCAATTGGGCGAAGTAGCGGTGGAAGTATCGGTCTTTTATCGGTTTGCTATCGCGGCCCTTATTATGTGGACTTACTGCTTATTACGCGGCATCTCGATGACCTTCAGTACTCGCAACCACTTATTTATCCTACTTCTGGCTTTTGGTAACTTTAGCGTTAACTACATGTTCATGTATTGGGCTCAGGAAGATCTGACCTCTGCCATGACATCGATCGCGTTTTCTACAATGCTATTGATGAATATCATCAATACTCGCTTGTGTTTTGGCGTGAAAATTGAGAAACAAACCTATATTGGTGCCGGTCTAGGCGTTGCCGGAATCATCGCCTTGTTTTGGGACGATCTAAGTGGCTCGGGCTTGGGTGACGCATCACTGCGCGGTTTAGCCTTGGTGCTCACTGGCACTCTAATTGCGTCATATGGAAATATGGCCAGCATTAGAAACTCCAAGCACGGCCTGAATATCTTCGCGGTTAATGCATGGGGAATGCTCTACGGGAGTATTGTCTTAGTCTTGTTTGCTCTGCTTAATGGCGCTGAATTTACCTTCTCAACCGAGCCCAGTTATATCGCCTCACTACTTTATTTAGCGGTATTTGGAACGGTTATCGCGTTTGCCGGTTACTTCGTACTACTCAAAAATTTAGGGCCAGCGAAAGCCAGTTATGCTGTTGTTTTATTTCCAGTTGTGGCGGTCTGTTTAAGCAGTATTTTTGAAGGCTTTGTATGGACCGACAGCGTGATTATTGGTTTTGTGATGGTACTACTGGGTAATTTCATAGTGCTGACGCCGGTCGACAAATTGGCAAAGTTAACCGGCAGAAAACCACCTCAAGCAAACTGATTGGGAATTAGACCTATTGTATTAGCTGCAAGTTCGATAAGCTTCGCTTTTTAGAGATTCAGCCCCATACACCCAAGCAATGAATTCCAAACATCAGCACAATGAATCGCAAGCAATCATGTACGCGCTGATCGCCGTACTTTGCTGGTCCACGGTTGGCACGGCATTCAAGATTGCTCTGTTTTATCAAAGCGTTTCGTCGCTTATTTTTATTGCTAGCAGCACTACTGTGATCTTACTCGGCTGTATATTGGCAGCTCAGGGAAGGCTGTCTAATACACTCGCAGACTTACCGAACCATTGGAAGTCTGCGCTTTTATTTGGCGGACTAAACCCGCTTCTCTACTATCATGTTCTGCTATGGGCCTACGATCTACTGCCCGCTCAAATTGCTCAGCCGATTAACTATACATGGGCCATTGTATTGGCTTTTATGGCCATCCCATTTTTGGGCCATCGCCTTGGTAAATTTGATCTGCTGGCATTGTTAATCTGCTATGCAGGCGTGGTTGTTATCTCACAAGGCGCGGGTTCTGCCAATGGAGAGTCAAATTTACTGGGCGTTGGATTAGCACTATTGAGCACCGTAATTTGGGCCGCCTACTGGATACTGAACTCTCGCGATAAACGAGAACCGATTGCAGCCTTGTTCCAAAATTTTCTAGTGGTTATTCCTTTTACGTTGTTACTTGCTTGGCCCATCAGCTTTAGCTGGCAAGCCATCGCCTCAAGCGCGTATATAGGTATTTTTGAAATGGGCATTTCATTCGTATGCTGGCTATTCGCCATGAAACGTACCCGCAATGCTAGTCGCATTAGCAATTTGATCTTCTTAGCGCCATTCATCTCCTTAGTGCTAATTCACTTTATTCTCGGCGAAGCAATTCACCACTACACCTATTACGGCCTGGGGCTCATCGTCGGCGGCTTATTGATCCAGAATAGTCAGAAGAAGGCCTAACCCCAGCTATTCAAGCAACATCGGCAAGATGCTTAGAGCAGTTCAAATTGAAACTATCGCTAAGCTGTAGTCCTGATATAATGCTTGGCTAAATCTTCTGTCTATTTGCGCCGTTCAAATGCATGATTGTGACCCACAGTTTTATTATCCAACAAACCCTTCTTTGCTGAAGCAAGGCCCCGTTAGCAGGGCAGTTAGACTAATTGTGGGCATTGCCGTATTGTTGGCGGATGATGTGCCCTCTAACGCGCAGGGACAGCGGGTTATTGCTGATGAATTTATTAATGCTTTGCGTTGATCCTAGCGCCGCCCTATAGATCAACAAATAAATAGTAAAAATATGCCAATCCACACTAACGACGACATAGGTTTCGCGCCAGATATTGACTCCGCCAGCGATAACTATGCCAAACGTTTTTCTGGTGTGGCCGGCGAATGGTTGCTTAAAAAGCAGCAAACCCTGACACAACAACATCTTTTGGCACTCAACGCAAAACGCGTATTGGATGTCGGTGGCGGCCATGCTCAAAACGTAGAGCCTATTGAAGCCTTGAATATCCCGTTAACAGTATCGGGAAGCGATGCAATTTGCCAAAACCGAGTTCTTGAGCTAAGTCATTCGCAACAAACCGACTTTATGCTGGGTGATTTAGACAATCTACCCACCGCCGATCAAAGCTACCCAATTGTTATTTCGTATCGCATTGTTTCACATATGCTGGACTGGCGCGGTTTTATTGATGAATTAACACGCGTCAGCAGTGATGCGGTTATTATCGATTTCGCTGCCAAGCGCAGCATCAACTGGTTCTCTGAATTAGCCTATAAATTAAAGCGTGGCAAAGAGGGCGACACGCGTCGCTTCAATGTATTAGCGCAAGCAGATGTCAATGCAGCCTTCGCCAACAATGGCTTTAGTTTAATAAAACGGTCCCCCCAGTTCTTTTTCCCAATGGCGATTCACCGCGCTTTGAAAAACCCAAAACTGTCAAACCTTCTCGAAGTACTTGCGTACTACCTTGGGCTCAACGCTCTATTTGGCTCACCGATCATCTCGACTTATCAAAGACAGTCTGCGACCCCAGATACGCGACAGGACGCCCAAGAGGGTAAGCGGTGAAAATTCTTTTACTCGCACCTCAACCCTTCTATCAAGTACGAGGCACCCCCATTGCCATCGACTTGCTGGTGTCTACTTTGTCGAAACAAGGTCATGACATTGACCTAGTCACTTATCATGAAGGTGACTCGCGCGAGTACCGCAGAGTGAATCATATTCGCATTCGCGCATTCAAATTGCTAAACGGCGTACAACCCGGATTCTCGATCAAGAAATTGATGTGTAGCTGCGTGTTATTTTTTACTGCCATGCGTTTACTGTGTAAAAATGACTATAATCTGATACATGCCAACGAAGAATCTGTGTTCATGGCCTATGTTTTCAAAAAGCTTTTCAAGAAACCATACGTCTACGATATGGATTCATCAATGGCGACACAGTTGGTTGACAAAACGCCCTTCCTCAAGCCGGCTCGAGGTTTATTTGCCTGGTTTGAGAATCTCGCGATACGTAATAGTATTGGGGTATTGGCTGTGTGTGAAGCCTTGTGCGATATAGCTCGGCCACACAACACTAATGTTGAACTACTAACCGACGTTGCGATGCTTGATCAGCTTACCCCCAGCGATGAAGTCGTCAATTTAGCGAATGACTATCAATTGGCCCGCAGCAAGATCATGTACATTGGCAATCTTGAGTCTTACCAGGGAATCGATTTGCTAATAGAAGGTTTTGCGATGGCTGTCAAACAGCAGACCCAACCTGAAAACCCAGATATAAGCCTGATCGTGATTGGTGGTACGCCAGAGACGATAAACGCCTATCGTGAAAAATGTGACAAACTTGGGCTTGCAAATTCGGTAGTATTCGCTGGCCCAAAACCATTCTCCGACCTTGAAGCGTATATGGATCAGGTAGATATTTTAGTATCGCCGCGCACCCAAGGCGAAAACACACCAATGAAGATTTATAACTACATGGCATCGGGAAAACCGATGATCGCCACTGACATTGTTTCGCATACCCAGGTACTCGATGCGTCGATCGCCAAACTGGTTGCGGTTGAACCAGCAGCATTAGCAGCGGCCATTAATGAGCTTGCGGCGGCGCCGGATATGCGCAATGAGATGGGTCAGCGATGTAAATTACACGCGCAGAGGAATTACAGCGTGGCCTCATTCGAGAAGCGACTCGCTGAATTCTATTGCAAACTCGAACCGCAAATAAACCTAGCCCAGCTATAAGCAACTGACAAAACCAGCTCTCACTATTTATATGTATACCAAAACAAAAAACTTGCTGGCACTGGCGGGCCTCGCTCTGCTGCTTAGCGCATGCAATTCACAAAACCCCGCTCAGCTGCACCATCAACCGCTATCGAAGATCGCCGTGATCGGCGATAGTATAGGTAATGGCTACAAGCTAGCCACGCCTTGGCCCACGCTGCTAAAGGAAGAACTGAAGGTCGCCATGTTCAACACCAGCATTAGTGGCAAAGAAACTGGGTGGGGCTTAGAGGTAATTGAAGGCATATTAGACACCCACCAGCCTTCGCATTTACTGATATCGCTTGGCACTAATGATGCGGCTCGCGGCCCTTCAATTGAAGCGGCTATTGCTAATTTACAAGCAATGGTTGACATTGCTAACGCTAAGGGCGTAGCGGTCATCGTTGGCACAGTGATTCCTAATCACCGCTCTAAGGACGCCGATCAACACGCCCAACAAATTAATCAGGGCATATTCCAATTGAGCAAGGCAAGTATTGTCGATGTGCGGGCACAAATGGGTGATGCAAAAGGCCTGCTAGCCGATGGTGTGCACCCAAATCAACAGGGTCAGCAAGTTATCGCAAACGCTTTTCTCGAGCAGTTAATGACCCTAGCAAAATCTGAAGAAGGATAGATATTGCCTTTCTAGGCTCGCCTATTAGGCTGCTGTTTTCAACGCTGCTTGTTTGTCTGATTTTGCTTATGTACACCTTATTAAAAAAATCGCTCATCCTCAGACGATTTAAATTCATATGCTGTCGCTCAACTGCAAATGCGTTGCACTAACCAAATTTAAATACAATATCTATAGAACCTCGGTATCCAGGTAACTACTACGCGCGGGAATTGTTAAATGTTGTTAAATACTGTTAAAATATAGCGTAACATCACAATCAGAACGACAGTGCTTAAGCTATGGTTTGCGTTTCACCCGCCGTTAAAAATAGAACCATATCGTGATTATCGTTTAATAAAATTAGTGGTGAAATCGGCGCATGCAAACCAATGACCTTCGAATTCAATGCGGGCAAGCGGTTTAATTTCAAAGCCTGTCCAGAACAAACATCTATTTACGGGCCCTGAAACAGGAGTTGCGAACATGAATGAAAATGAACGTCCGACATTACAGGATCAATTTCTTAGCGCTTTGCAATCAAGAGGTGATGTGGTCTCTATTTTCCTGGTTACCGGCATTAGACTCTATGGCAAAATTGAGGCCTTCGATTCGTTCAGTATTATTTTATGCAATAAAACCAGCCAGTTGATTTGCAAGCATGCAATTTCCACCATCTCGCCGACAGAACCAGTGCACTTGGAGCTAGATGACTAGCGGTCAAAGATGTGCTCACACTCCTGACTCATATAGGTATTTCAACAATAGTCATGCCTGTCCCACGAGACATCTTTGCATTCACTGATAGCCCCAATCGTAAGCACTCTTATATGACTGAAGAGCAATTTTCCGCAGGGTCTGATACTAAGCAGCCTTTAAGGGGATTTGTGTGAATAAAAGGAATCAATTAGCTTTCTCGACTATTACATTCTTCGGTCTTACGCTTTTCTTAATATCTCTCGAGGGCTCGGCTGAAGTTCTGGGCCTTGGGCGTGAGGTTTCTCCGCAAGAGATAAAACTATGGGATATTGATGTGCGACCCGATGGTGCGGGTCTTCCTATGGGTGCGGGCACCGTAGTTCAAGGGGAGGTTGTATATCGACAACAATGCGTGGCCTGCCATGGAGACAAGGGAGTAGGAGGTGTCAGTGCGGCTCTGGTCGGACGCGTTGCCGGCGACGCCTTTCCGTTCGGGCAAGACCCTCTAGCAAAGAAAACAATCGGCAACTATTGGCCTTATGCAACGACCGTTTTTGATTATATTCGCCGGGCTATGCCGTATGCTCGGCCGGGCTCTTTGAGTAATGATGAGGTCTATAGCCTCGTCGCTTATCTCCTCTATTTGAATGATATTGTCGATAAGGACAAACGAATAGATGCAGAGAATTTAGCCGGGATTAGAATGCCATCGCGAAATCGTTTTGTGGTCGATGATCGTATCCCAATAGATTATAAGCATCCGGAAGGAGGCTAGGCCTATGACAAAAAAAATAAGCCGACGTCAAGTGTTAGCTAGTCTGACTGGAGTCGCAGGTATTGCCGCTTCTCAATCGGCATTTTCTGTGGACAATACTGCAGAATTAACGGCGGCGAAAGTCGATCAATTATTGTCACCAACTCGACAGCAAGGTGCAGGGCCATCCATGGTCGGGCAGCGATCTGCATTTGAGTCGCCCAAGCGACTACCGCTGTTGAATATTGTTTCAGGTACGCCACTACAGGATTTACATGGGTCGATAACGCCCGCAGATTTGCATTTTGAACGCCACCACGGCGGCGTGCCAACATTGAACCCACAAACCCATGAGCTACTTATTCACGGCATGGTTGATAAGCCTCTGAAATTTTCATTAGCAGACTTGAAACGGATGCCTGCGATCACTCGCGTATGTTTTATTGAGTGCTCTGGAAATTTAAATATTAGGGCGGGCGAAAAGACAACACCACAGCAACTATGTGGCCTGACCAGTCAGAGCGAATGGACAGGGGTTGCGTTGAGCACATTATTTAGTGAAGTGGGACTAAAGCCTAACGCGAGCTGGTTTTTGGCTGAGGGTGGTGATGCTGCAATTATGGCTCGTAGTATTCCTTTGGCAAAAGCATTTGATGACGCAATGATAGTCTATGCGCAAAATGGGGAAGCTATCCGACCAGAACAAGGCTATCCGTTTCGTTTGTTGCTGCCGGGCTGGGAAGGCAATACCAACATCAAGTGGTTACGGCGACTGGAAGTTTCTGACCAGCCTTTTATGACACGAGAGGAAACATCTAAATACACCGATCCGTTAAAATCGAATAAATCTCGATTATTCAGTGTCATTATGGACGCTCGCTCTATCATTACTAGTCCGACATATCCGACAGTCATTTCGAAAGGCTGGACTGAAATCCGTGGCTTAGCGTGGAGTGGAAGAGGAAAAATTACCCTGGTTGAAGTGAGTGTCGACGGAGGGAAAAGCTGGCAGACAGCAAATCTACAAGGTCCTGTTTTAGCGAAAGCGCACACTCGTTTCACCTTGCCGTGGCGATGGAATGGAGGTGGTGCGCAGTTGTTGAGTCGAGCGACTGATGAGAGTGGTTATGTGCAGCCGACAATGCGTCAATTGATTGATTTAAGAGGGCTTGGATCAATTCCGTACCACCTTAACTGTATTCTTGGATGGCAGGTGCAAAGTGATGGGCAAGTATTGTATGCAGCGGAACCTTGGGTGTAGCGATACGTTAATCTCGAGCACATTTAATATATTCCCTGCTCAGTTATGATTAGAGAAACAAACTAGGAGATCAACACATGGCCAGAATAATCTTATTAACTCTTACTTTGATAATGCTTTCAGGTTGCATCGTAATTAGTGATGTGGAAATAAATGACGATGTCCACTCACCAAAAACTACTCCAATTCAGACTATTGCTCAATACGTTGAAGACTTCAACAACATGGACCTCAACTCACTAAATGATAGTTCAGGCTCACCGTTCTTTTGGCTTAGGGGCGACGACAGAGATCTCTATGATCAGTACGAAGACTCAGTGGATTTTGAAAAATTAAAGAGTAAAGGCTGGAGCTATTCCAAAATCAATTCATTAGAGCTTGTGTATGAGGATAATAGAACAGCAATAGTTTATATGAACTTCTCTAGATACAACGCAAGCGATGAAATAATTTTAACGGCTGATGCTAATTATCTTTTAGTAAATAATTCTAATGAATGGAAAATCAAAGGTGGCTTCGCTCCAAATAAAGTAACCACTGGGAAAGATTAAAGCCAAGCCTTAACCCGTCACAGCCCTAGAGTCGATAATAATCTACAGAATACAAGACCTGCCCCTAAGTCCTTACTCCCGAAAAAATAGGTTTAAAAGATGCCTAGAAGAAAAAGCTAACGCAACAAAACCTAAACCAACAATGAAATGCCGGTAAGATATTTTCCAATGAAAACTCCTGAGTCTGGTCCACCCAAATGTGGAATCACACCATACCGTAGTCCAACAACAGGCATCTCAAAAAACGTTGACCCGACAATGCAAACTACACCGAGTACTAAAGATATAATCAAATACTCAACAATCTTGTTGCCAGATAGATAGCGCTCTACGATAGAGTTTACGACAATCACTATTATTAATAGCAATTCCTATAAACAAGAAAGTTCCAGGATATTCCATAGTCAATATATTATCACTTATTTAAATTCACCTTGGAACTCTCAGAAATAACGCCAAAGCATCACTCAATATTCTGAACCTGCTCACGCATCTGCTCAATAAACACTTTCAAATCAACCGACGATTTGGTCAACCGTGGGTCCTGAGATTTTGACCCTAGGGTATTCGCTTCACGGTTAAGCTCTTGCATTAAAAAGTCTAAGCGTCTGCCTGATGGTTCGTCTTTGCTGAGAATACTTTCTACTTCGTCTACGTGTACGGTAAGCCTGTCTAATTCTTCGGCGACGTCGGTTTTTTGTAGGAAGATCACCATTTCTTGCTCTAGTCTTGATGGGTCTAATTTATCTAGAATCTCGGCTAGTTTGTCGTCGAGTCTGGCTCGGTATTGCACTGCAATCTCAGGTACAAATTCTGTGACGTCGTCGATTACTTGGCGTATGCCGTTTAGTCTTAGGGTGATTAGTTCTGCCATTTTTGAGCCTTCTTGGGCTCTGCTTACAACTAAGCCGTCTAGTGCATCTGACACCACAGTCATTAGGCTTTGCTTCATGGCTTTGGGGTCGGCTTTTCTGGCTTGCAATACACCCGGCCAGCGCAGTACGTCGACCGCTCGTAGGGCTTGCATGTTGGGCACATGGGTCTGCATTTGGGCGACAAGTGACTGCAGGTTTTCAGCCATTTGTATGTTGGGCTCTAGGTTTGTGGCTTCGTTTTCTTTGAGGCGAATAAAGCAATCTATTCGGCCTCTTGCCAACTTCTTGCTAACTAATTCTCTTAGTGCGCCTTCGTGTACGCGCAGTTCTTCCGGCATTTTGGGCGCTACGTCAAGATAGCGATGGTTGACGCTGCGTAACTCGCAGCTTAACTCACCTAGTTCGGTTTCAGTTTTGGCCTGTGCGTAGGCGGTCATGCTATTTGTCATGCTGTATTCTCTGCAATGGTCAATGAAGGTGGATCTTAATTAGGCGATGGGTGATAAATATTTGATAAATAAGCTAAAATAGCTTCTTCTATATTCTTTAAACACCCTTCAGCTAAGCTTTCGCTATTATTTAACTGGGCTGTTTAACCGAGCTTTGTTGAAGCTCTTTGCGCGGTACGACTATAATACCTGAATGAGTATCTTAAAAGCCAAATCAAAAGTGGTTCCTGCGGTCCGACTACTGCCAGACACCATGGTTGAGCACTACCGCATTGGTAAGGTGATAGGCGTTGGCGGTTTCAGCGTGGTTTATAGCGCTTTGGACACCAAGACAAATACCGTGGTGGCAATGAAGGAATTTTATGCCACTAATTGTATGCGCCGTGCGCGCGATGGTTCTTTGCATGTATTTCCTAAAACAGAAGAACATAAATATCATATTGGTTTGAAACGTTTTTTTGATGAGGGTTTAACCCTATCGCAAATTGACCACCCGAATATTGTCACCGTATCAAATTTTTTTCGGTTCAATAACACCGCCTATCTGGTGATGCGTTATGAGCATGGTAAGGATTTGCGTTGGTTTATTAAAAATACTGATTATGTTCCGGATGAAGAGTTTATCCTCAGTGTGTTCAGCATGGTATTGGCTGGTTTAAAAGAGGTGCATAAGAATAGCTTTCTTCATTTGGATATTAAGCCCAGTAATATTTTGTTACGCGCTAGTGGCGTACCGCTGATTCTCGACTTGGGCGCTGCGTATAAGTTTCCGCAAAAGGAACGGCATAAGGTTCACACTCTAACGCATGGGTATTCGTCCCCCGAACAACACCAAAAGGAGAACCTCGACGTTTATTCTGATTTATACGCCGTGGCGATGACCATGCGCGCATGCATCATGCATAAATCACCACCTTCGGCACCGAAAAGATTAGACAAGGACACACTACGCCCGCTCGCGGAGACACATTTAAAATACTACCGTCCGAATTTAATTGCAGCGATTGATTTAGCGAGTAGCTTGGATCACACTAAGCGACCACAATCAGTTGACGAATTTGTAGAAATAATGACTACCCGATAATGGAATTTTCAGTAGCACAACAAAGTATTCAGGGCGGACGCGATTATAACGAAGACCGCACCGCAGTTTATCAACGCAAAGATGCTTTGCTAATGATAGTAGCGGACGGCCTGGGTGGGCACGCTGGGGGGGCAATCGCTTCTCAAGCATTTATTGATGCCTTAGGCGCTTCGTTTGCAAAAGCCACCAGTGAACAGCTAGAAGACGCCGACAATTTCTTAACCCTTTCGATTAACTACGCCCACCACATGATTCACCGGCGCGCAGCAACCCAAGGCTTAGACCCTGATTCGCCTAAGACAACTTGTGTGGTTTGCTTGATCTATCATGGCGTCGCTCAATGGGCACATGCCGGCGACAGTCGGCTTTATTTGATTCGCGATCAAAAAATTGTGTCCCAGACCAAAGACCACGTCTCGTATAGAGAGAATACCAGTAATAGTCCAATTAACCGATGCGTGGGTGGGGTAGAATCGCCCAAACCGTCAGTAAGCAGCCGTTACCATGTTGATGAAGGTGACATATTCGTGTTGGCCACAGACGGTGCATGGCATTGTTTTGAAACGACTGATTTACACGATTACATTGACCCGCAGCATCCTACCTCGGGTTTAGACACCTTGTTACAAAACCTGGAAAACCGCAATAAAGCGCCGAGCGATAATTTATCCATGGTGATTCTATTCTGGGGTGTTGAACAACTTGATCGGCCTGCAGACTACGATGCGCACGCTACGCCCACAGGCAGCCCTCTATCCAATGTAGATTCAAGACTGGAGCCCGAGATATCGGTTACTGACTTCGACATGGATGGACTCGATAGCACCATCATTGAAATCGAAAGCTTTATTAGCGACCTAGATAAAAAACTATAATACACGTCAGTCTATCTAAACAAGGCTGAAATTAATTTTTTACACACGAGAACTAAATCAATATGTCTTTTAGACCTAGTGGGCGTCAGCCCGACCAACTCCGTTCAATCACTATTGAACGCAATTACACAGCCCATGCCGAAGGGTCTGTTTTAATCAGTTGTGGTGGCACAAAAGTGCTGTGTAATGCTTCGGTCGAAACACGCATACCCCACTGGCTTAAGGGTAAGGGCCAGGGTTGGATTACCGCCGAATACGGTATGTTGCCTCGCTCCACCGGAAGCCGTATGGCTCGTGAAGCGGCACGTGGCAAACAATCTGGTCGAACCCAAGAAATTCAACGCTTAATTGGCCGTTCACTGCGCGCCGCAGTTGATTTAAAGTTACTCGGCGAAAACTCTATCACGGTCGACTGCGATGTAATTCAAGCGGATGGCGGAACGCGCACAGCCGCTATCACCGGCGCCTATGTCGCATTAAGCGACGCGATTAGTCACCTGCTTGCCAAGAAATCCATTAAACAGAGCCCAATTGTGCGGCAGATTGCATCGGTTTCCGTGGGTATGTATAAAGGCCAACCGGTGTTGGATTTAGATTACCCAGAAGACAGCGCGGCTGAAACCGACATGAATGTAGTGATGGACCTAGACGGTAATTTTATCGAAGTACAAGGCACTGCCGAAGGCGCACCTTTTAGCCCTAGCGAGATGCAGGCCATGCTTGCCTTAGCCGGCAAAGGAATTGGAGAGTTAATTGATCTGCAAAATCAGGCATTAGAGATCCAATAAGCACCAATATTTAGAGACCAATACCGATAAGACTTTTTAATTGACTAGGAGCTAAAAAATGACTCGTGTAGTTCTTGCCACCAGTAATCCTGGCAAAGTTGAGGAAATGCAATTAACCCTCAAAGACCTAGGATTTGAAGTACTACCACAAAGCAGTTTCGATATACCTGAAGCCGTTGAAGATGGCTTAACGTTTGTTGAAAATGCCTTAAAGAAAGCACGCCATGCGTGCAAGCTAACCGAGATGGCGGCCATCGCAGATGATTCAGGTATTGAGGTGGATGCCTTATGGGGCGCGCCAGGAATTTATTCCGCGCGCTACGCTGACGGTGCTGGCGATGCGGCAAACAATAAAAAGCTGTTGCAGGAAATGCGCGATGTCAGTAATCGCACTGCGCGCTTTCAATGTGTCATTGTCTATATGTTGCACCCCGAAGACCCAACACCGATTATTTGCCAAGGCAGTTGGGAGGGGCAAATTGCTGAAGCGCCGATGGGTGATAATGGCTTTGGCTACGACCCTATTTTTTATATTCTAGAACTGGGGCGCCATTCTGCCGAACTCTCTGCGCACGTAAAAAAACAAGTAAGCCATCGCGCTAAGGCGTTGGCTGAACTAAAACGCCACCTGCACAACCGAATATAAAGGCCTTCAAACAAGTATCATGAACAATAGCTTAAGTTTGCAAAAACATTCGTCGTTCTCTGGTCGCAAAGGGCCAGTGGTGGTTTTAGTCGCCGATGGTGTTGGGGTTGCGCCAGCGGGGCCTAGCAATGCGGTAAGTGAAGCCAATACGCCAACCTTAGATTATTTATCCGAACAAACTCTGTACACGCAATTACTGGCCCACGGCACTGCTGTTGGCCTGCCGTGCGACGATGACATGGGCAATAGCGAAGTGGGCCACAATGCCATTGGTGCTGGGCGTATATTTGCGCAGGGTGCTAAGTTGGTTAATCACGCGCTTGCCAGCGGTGAAGCATTTGAAACCAGTACTTGGAAAACCGCAATTGAGCACGGCAAGAGCAATGCCCTGCACTTGATGGGTTTACACTCCGACGGAAATATTCACGCACATACTAAGCACCTTCATCAACTGATGACAGTCGCTGCAGAGCAAGGAGTACGCAATTGCTGTTTGCATATTTTGCTCGATGGGCGCGATGTCGCCGCCAGATCTGCGATAGGTTACATTCAGCAAACCGAGTCGGTAATTAGCGAAATTAACCAACGCTTTGATGCTAACTTTCGTATCGCCAGCGGCGGCGGACGAATGAACATCACAATGGACCGCTACGAAGCCGATTGGGACATGGTTCGGCGTGGCTACGAATGCCATACGCATGGAGTTGGCAAACAATTCGCGAATGCTGAAGAAGCCGTTACTGATCTGTATGAGTCATCGGGCAAAGATGATCAGTATTTACCGGCCTTTGTAATCGCCAACGACGGGCAGCCTGTTGGCACCATCAACGATGGCGACGCAGTCGTGTTCTATAACTTTCGCGGCGACCGGGCAATTGAAATTTCATTGGCCTATGAGCGAGACGACTTTGATAAGTTCGACCGCAATGCGGCAAGGCCACATCCCAAGGTATTTTACGCTGGTATGCTGCAATATGACGGCGATGAATTAGTGCCGAATCACTATTTAGTTAACCCGCCGAATATAGACCGCACTATGGGTGAATACCTTTGTGCCGAAGGCGTTCGGTCTTTTGCAATCAGCGAAACTCAAAAATTTGGCCATGTCACTTATTTTTGGAACGGTAATCGCAGCGGCTATATCAGTAAAGAATTAGAAACCTATATTGAAATACCGTCGGACAATATTGAGTTTAATCTTGCGCCGGCAATGAAGGCACGCGAAATTACCGACGCGACTATCAAGTTGATTGAAAGTGGTGAATACCAGTTTGGACGGCTAAATATTGCCAATGGCGATATGGTAGGACACACCGGTGATCTAGCAGCAGCGATCCAAGCAATGGAAGTCGTTGATGAATGCGTGGCAAAATTAATTTCAGCCATTAAGGCGCATGACGGAATTTTGATTTACACCGCGGATCATGGCAATGCGGATATTATGTATACCGAGAAAGACGGAGTACGCCTACCAAAAACCAGCCACACCTTAAGCCCGGTACCGTTTGCTATTATTGACCCCAATTACCAGGGCGAGTATCAACTCACACCACCGAGCGACGCGGGTTTAACGCATATTGCTGCAACGGTGATGAACTTACTGGGCTTTGTTGCGCCTGCGGATTATCAACCTAGTTTGTTAAGCTTTGAATAATTCTAGGGTATTGCCGTTTTAAAAAGGAATCTGCCCCGCACAGCAAACAATCACAACCACGGTACGGCAAATGACGAATACACTAATTCACAAAGGCAACTTACTCGAACTGCATAGCGAGCGAGTGGACTTCCCTAATGGCGGGCATACCTTCTTCGATATCGTAAAGCACCCAGGCGGTGCAGTGATCGCGGCTATTAATGACGACAATGAAATATGTTTACTTAAGCAATGGCGACATGCCTTGGGTGAAATGATTTGGGAGCTGCCGGCTGGCTGTTTAGAACCCGGGGAACCGCCGATGGAAACTGCAAAACGCGAGCTTGAAGAAGAAGCTGGCGTAAAAGCACAGCAGTGGCGTGATCTAGGCAAGATCAGCAGTAGCCCCGGATTCAGCAATGAAATGCTCTACCTTTATGAGGCTAGAGTACTAAGTAAAGGCACGGTAAAACTGGATGATGCAGAGCAACTTACTGCGCATTGGTTACCCATTGACAAAGTTCTGGCAATGGCTCGTGACGGCGACATTATTGATGCCAAAACGCTCGCAGTGTTATTGCGGATGGGAGTATAGCTTCGGCTTTAACGCTAATTATTTTCTTACCGACTTCATTACCAATAATTTTCAGAATCGGCATATTCGCTAGCGAGTCCAAGGTTGCTATATCCTTCGCTTGCTTGGCAGTAAAATCTGTATACACATCTCTATTCAAACGTTCCTTATTCACCGCAACGTTATAGCGCAGAGCGCTTCAATGACATTTATGAACGAGTGGCTGACGAAAAGTAACGCCGTAGAACTGAGCACGTAGTTAGCGTCTATAAAACAATAGGCACTATGGCTTTTTAAAATCTTCTAGCATCCGAAAGTTTTTATCTAAGGCTCCACGGTGAGCTTCTATTAAGCGCAATCCTCGGCTGCCCATATCATCGCGCAAGTTTGGGTTAGCCAGCAGCTCCCGCACAACGCTTTCTAACTGCTTGGTATCTTGCACCATCTTTCCGGCGCCTTCTTTAACCGCCCAGCGACTAATATCCGGAAAATTGAACATGTGCGGGCCAAACACAACCGGCACGCCCAATGCGCTTGGTTCTAGAATATTTTGGCCACCCATAGGTACTAAGCTGCCGCCTACAAAAGCAAGG
>CAWUWF010000088.1:0-8235 GCA_963925935.1 uncultured Arenicella sp.
ATTGCGATTACCGATGAGTGTTCTTATTCGGGCGTGGTCAAGGCATATCAGGCGAGTCGCGAGTGCGGCATTAAGCTAATTATTGGTAGCGAGTTTTTAATTAGTGAAGGTGAGTTCGATTTCAAGTTGCTGCTGCTAGCACCTAGCCGAGCTGCGTATAGCGAGATTTCGGCTTTAATTACTAGGGGGCGGCGACGTAGCGCTAAGGGTGAGTACTGTTTAGCGATTGGGGACTTAGTGTTTGGCTTACAGCATTGCTTGGCTATTTGGCTGCCCTGCCCGGCCGATGCTAAGCCTAGCGTTAATCAGTCAATAGATACTAAGACTACCTCTGAAAAGGATTTAGACGATCCATCAAAGAAAAATTTCAACAGCGTTCTTGGGGCTAGGCTAAGGCGTATTTTTAAGGATAGGTTATGGATTGGGGTTGAACTATTTTGGCAAAGCGAAGACCAGCAGAATTACCTCTACCTTGAATCTTTAAGTAGTCAGCTCTCTATCAATATGGTGGCCTGCAATGATGTGCATATGCATCATAAAAACCGTAAGCCATTGCAGGACACATTAACCGCTATTCGCTTAAACACCACTATTCAGCAACTGGGTTTGTCTCGGCAAATGAATGCCGAACGTTATCTCAAGCCGTTGAAGGTATTGCAACACCAATACCCTACTGCTCTGTTGGAGGAGTCTCGGAGGATTGCTGAACTATGTCACTTTTCAATGGCCGAGCTACGCTATGAATATCCGCGCGAGGTAGTGCCCAGCAATGTAACACCACAGCAACACCTAAGACAATTGTCTGAGCAAGGCGCTAAATCACGCTGGCCAAGAGGCGTACCATCTAAGGTAACTAAGCTAATTGAATATGAACTAAGGATAATTCAGGAGCTGCAATACGAGTATTATTTTTTGACTGTGTACGACATTGTGGCGTTTGCGCGTACTCAAGATATTCTTTGTCAGGGGCGTGGCTCTGCAGCTAATTCAGCGGTTTGTTATTGCTTATTCATCACCGAAGTAGACCCGGATTGTAATGAGTTATTATTTGAGCGGTTTATATCAAAGGAGCGCAATGAACCACCCGACATTGATGTGGATTTTGAGAGCCAGCGACGCGAGGAGGTGATTCAATATATTTATAAAAAGTATAGTCGCAAACGAACAGCCCTGACCGCCACGGTGATTACTTATCGACGTAAAAGTGCGGTGCGTGATGTGGGTAAAGCACTAGGCTTGCCATTAAATTTCATTGGCGAATTGAATCGTTCAATGGCTTGGTGGGATAAAATTGATGTGCTCACCGAACGCATGCAAGATCATAAGCTCACCTTTAACAGCAGTTTGAGCATCCAATTTTTTAAATTGGTTAAACAAATACTAGGCACACCACGTCATTTGTCACAACACGTTGGAGGCTTTCTGATTACCAATAGTCCTACTAGCACTCTGGTGCCTATTGAAAATGCGTCTATGCCCGACCGCACGATTATTCAATGGGATAAGTACGACATTGAGATTCTCGGTCTGCTCAAGGTCGACATACTGAGCTTGGGTATGCTAAGCGCTATTCGCCGCGCAATGGCGATGATCAGTGACTACCAAGGCAAGCCAATGGGCTTACCAGACATTCCGCGTGAGGACCCTGGTGTTTATGAGATGTTGTGCCAAGGAGACAGTGTGGGAGTGTTTCAAGTAGAGTCACGCGCCCAGATGTCGATGCTGCCGCGTTTAAAACCCCGTAAGTTTTATGACTTGGTAATAGAGGTGGCAATTGTTCGCCCGGGGCCAATCCAAGGCGATATGGTGCACCCATATTTAAAACGCCGTAATGGTGAAGAGGACGTCAGCTACCCAAATACTGAGATCAAGAAGCTATTGGAACGCACCTTAGGCATACCCATTTTCCAAGAGCAGGTGATTCGGTTAACCATGGTTGCCGCGGGGTTTAGCGGTGGCGAGGCCGATCATTTGCGTCGTGCAATGGCCAGCTGGGGTAAGAATGGCGACCTAGCTCAATTTGAGGATAAGTTGATTAGCGGAATGCGTGACCGTGGCCATAGCCAAGATTTTGCCGAGCGTTTATTTAGTCAAATAGAAGGCTTTGGCAGTTACGGTTTTCCAGAATCGCACTCGGCTAGTTTTGCTCTATTGGTGTATTTCTCGGCTTGGCTAAAGCTTTATCACCCAGCGGCCTTTTACGCGGGCTTGCTAAATAGTCAGCCTATGGGCTTTTATTCGCCATCGCAATTAATTCAAGATGCCAGACGCCATAACATAAGGGTGTTAGCGGTTTGTATTAACAATAGTGATTGGGAGCACTCATTAGATTTAAGCGCTAAAACCCCCGCCCTGCGGCTTGGCTTGCGTTTGGTCAAAGGCATATCAGAAAAGTCTGCCAATACACTGACGCAATCCAGACAGGCTAAAGCGTTTAGTAGTGTAAACGATGTAAAGATGCGCAAACTATTGGCTAGCGATGAACTACGCAAGCTGATTACCGCAAATGCTTTTCGCAGTTTCGAGTCGAACCGACGCCATGCCTATTGGCAATCTTTAGAGCTGAACGGCTTAGAATTAGACGACTTAGAACAAAATAATCGAAGGAATTCTAAGCCAGAAAAAAGGTCGGGAAATCACAAAGTTAAAGCTTCCAATAACTACATTAAACCCACCACTCCAATGGAAGATATGTTGGCAGATTACGCTAGTGCGCGCGGCGTGTCTCTGGACTATCACCCCTTACAACTATTGCGTAATAGCGCACCATTCAAGCGTTGTGCAACCGCCAATCAGCTACTGTCGCGACGCCATAATAGCCTGATAGAGATTGCCGGCGTGGTAACTGGTCGACAACGTCCTGGCACTGCTAGTGGGGTGATTTTTATGACCCTAGAGGACGAGACAGGCAATATTAATGTGGTGCTATGGAAAGGCACACAAAAACGTTTTCGACAGCAGATTCTAAACAGTCAATTGCTGTATATAAAAGGCTCTTTAGAAATAAGTACAGACGCCGATGGCCAACATGGTGTCGCAAATGTGGTGGCTAGCTATATTGAATGCCAGGACCATGTCCTACCCTTGTTAAATGCTAAATCTAGAGATTTTCATTAACAGGGCAAAACCATCAGCTGAAATTAAGTACCTATTAAAGTTCCAGGCGGGCTTATCACCCGTGCGTTTTGCTAACTTTTTGAACAGTGTCTTAGCCGCCTCGCCTTTAACTCGACTAGGCTCTAACATGGTAAATGTAACGCCATAGTTCACTTAGCAAACATCGCTTATTTTTTCTGAATCAGTGTGTTCTTGTTTAAAGTCATTAGGCGGAAAACTAATGCAATGCCTCATGAATATTCTCTGATTTGTGTCTATTTCTGATGAAGGACAGTACGTCAATGCCAACGGTCTTTAACAAGCCCCCAATATCAAACTAAGATAAGCTCTTTTAGAGCCTTTGCAGCATTCGATAGACTGCGCTTGCGGTGATATACCAATCCCAGATCACGTCTAAATGGCAAACCGATATCAATCCCCACTAAATCACTACTGAGCATATTACTTGGCAGCAGCGACCAACCGATACCAGCAATCACCAGCATTTTCAGGGTTTCTAAATTATTCGTCGTCATCTGAACCCGCATATCAAGGTTCTTGGCAAGAAAACGGCGCTGCATAATTTTATAAGTCTCAGTTTCTGGCCCAGGTAGTACAGCGCGATAGTCGGCCAGCTCAGCTAACCTAAGCTGAGGCGACCGATGTATTGGGTGATCTTGCGCAGCTACGACGTGCAGTTCATCAACCCAAGCTACTTCAGCGAGCAGATTATCAGGTAGTACGCTGGGTAGAGTAATTACCGCGAACTCAATATCGCCTTTCTCGACCGCATGAAATGCTTGTTCGGAATCTTCAAATCGAATATCCAAAATTGCATTCGGGTAACTCTGGTTAAATTCCTTTAATATTGGCGGCATTCGATGTAAGCCAATATGATGGCTAATTGCCACTGACAGAACACCGCTAACATCATCATTTAAATTAGAGGCATAGCGCTGCATATCACGTGCTTGATTGATTAACTCTTGGGCTTTAGGCAGCAATTGCCGGCCAGCCTCGGTCAAACTTATTTGCCGTGCAATACGATTAAATAGCTCGGCGCCTAGCTCACGTTCCAGACCCGAAACTCGTTTACTTACTGCTGGTTGAGTGAGGTGCAATTTTTCGGAGGCCTTCGAAAAAGACTGATGTCGGGCTACTGCAACAAACGCCTCAAGCGTTGATATATCCATAGAAAGTTTTGGTTATTGAATAGCGCTAAAGTATTCCTGATTGGAATCCTTATTATAAGAACAATGAATTTGTATTATCAATAGCTTTTGCTATTATTCGCTTCGACGCAGAAACATCAAAACTGCAAAAAACACACGCTTTACTAGCCCACTGATAAGCAAGAACCTAGCTAGATAGAAGCTCAACCTGATAGTAATCAAGAGGTTTACCATGCCACAAACCATGTACGAAAAAATCTGGGACTCGCACTTTGTGCATCAAGAATCCGGACAGGCTCCACTTTTATACATCGATCGCCATTTAATGCATGAAGTAACCTCACCGCAGGCATTTGAGGGCTTGAAAAACGCCAATCGCCCTATTCGTAATACTCATAGCATTCTAGCCACCTTGGATCATTGCGTTCCGACCAAGTTGGCTGATCGTTTAAACTTACCTGACCCAATTGGTGCGAAGCAAGTCCAAACCATGATCGACAATTGTGCGTATCACGGCCTAACTTTATACGATATGCAAAGTAAGAATAATGGCATTATTCACGTGGTAGTACCCGAACACGGCTTCGTACACCCCGGCATGACCACCGTTTGCGGTGACAGCCACACAGCGACGCATGGAGCCTTTGGTGCCTTGGCATTCGGAATTGGCACATCAGAAGTCGAACATGTCATGGCCACTCAGTGCCTGCCGCAGTCCAAGTCAAAAACCATGTTGATTAAGGTGGATGGCACTCTGTCAAAATACAGTACTGCAAAAGATATTGCGCTAGCCATCATTGGCAAAATCGGCACTGCAGGCGGCAACGGTTTTGTGATCGAGTATGCTGGTGAGGCGATTCGGGCATTGTCGATGCAGGGCCGAATGACACTCTGTAATATGGCAATTGAAAGTGGCGCAAGAGCCGGTTTAGTTGCGCCTGACGAAAAAACTTATGAGTTTTTAGAAGGCAAAGACTTTGCGCCGAAAAGAGAATTCTGGGATCAAGCCGTTTCTTATTGGAAGACCATACCCAGTGACCCTGATGCACAGTTTGATGTGATGATCGAATTTAGAGCAGAAGATATCGCACCGCAAGTAACTTGGGGCACGTCACCTGAGCAAGTTGTACCAGTTGATAAATCAGTTCCAGCCCCTTCTGATTTTGAACAAGAAGGTAAGCAAATCGCCTGTAAAGGTGCTTTAGCCTACATGGGGCTAGAAGCCGGCACTAAAATGACTGACATTGCGGTGGACTTTGTATTTCTTGGTTCATGTACCAATTCTCGTATTGAAGATTTTCGGGCTGCCGCTGAAGTCGCTAAAGGTACAACCGTACCGGCCCATGTTACGGCAATCGCCGTGCCGGGCTCATATATGGTTAAAGAGCAGGCTGAACGAGAAGGCTTAGATAAAATTTTCACCGATGCTGGTTGGGAATGGCGCGAGCCAGGTTGCTCGATGTGTCTAGCGATGAACGGTGATCAATTAAAGCCAGGCGAACGCTGTGCATCGACATCTAACCGTAACTTCGAAGGTCGTCAGGGCAAAGGTGGGCGTACTCATCTGGTCTCCCCTGCGATGGCCGCTGCCACTGCTGGCGCGGGTCACTTCGTTGATATTCGTGAATTAGGTTAATCGTCAAGCCCCTTAGCCAAAACAGGTAAAGAGAAAAATGGAAAAATATACAAAACACACCAGCGTCGCAGCATTGATGAATCGTAGCAACGTTGATACAGACCAAATCGTTGCCAAGCAATTTTTGAAAAAGGTGGAGCGCACCGGTTTCGGCGTACATCTATTTCATGATTGGCGATATTTAGAAGATGGCACGCCAAACCCTGACTTTGAACTGAACAACCCAAACTTTTCGGGCTCCAAAATATTGGTCGCCGGTGATAATTTTGGCTGCGGATCGTCGCGTGAACATGCGCCTTGGGCAATTGACGATTATGGTTTTAACACCATTATTTCAACCAGCTTTGCCGACATCTTCTACAATAACTGTTTTAAAAATGGCATTTTACCAGTTGTGGTCGACGCGCCAACACTGAAAGCCGTTATGGCCGAAGTCGCGGCTAATGAAGGGGTCGCCTTTACGGTCGACTTAGAACACCAAAAGGTAAGCACTCCCGGCGGCATTGAAATGAATTTTGAGATAGATGGCTTTCGTAAGCACAATTTACTAAATGGCTTAGACGATATTGGATTGTCATTGAAGCAAGGTGCACAGATCGATAAATATGAAGAGAAGCACAGAGTGCAATTTCCTTGGTTGTGGGCAAGTTAACTCATAGACCTTCAGATTAAGAGTGCGGAAACGGTCAGCATTTGCTGGCCGTTTTCACATTTCAGCGTAAAATAAAAGCGAATAGAGAGCGCTCCTGCGCGGGCATTTTGAAGACTATTAATTACCCCAAAAACCTATATAGTTATAAAGAAATGATAACGAAGAACACAATGTCAATTACCTTGATGGATACCACTCTGCGCGATGGCGAACAGACCCAGGGCGTTTCTTTTGCGCCCGCAGAAAAACTCAGTATGGCGCAAGCCCTACTGGGACGACTGAAGGTTGATCGTATCGAAGTAGCATCAGCCGGCGTGTCACAGGGTGAGCAAGATGCGGTGCGGAAAATCAACCAATGGGCAGCAAAAAATGGCTACCTAGACCGTGTTGAGGTGCTTGGCTTTGTCGATCAAACCCGTAGTGTCGATTGGATCCTCGGCGCCGGCGGCAAAGTAATAAATTTACTGACCAAAGGCAGCGAAAAGCATTGTCTTACCCAGCTACGCAAACAACCTGAACAACACATAGAGCAAATTAAGCTCACCATAGAATACGCCCAATCTAAAGGTGTTGCGGTTAACGTCTACTTGGAGGATTGGTCTAACGGCTACCTTGATAAACCGGAGTACGTTTACAATCTGGTGTCAGCATTGGAAGATTGTGGAGTCGATCACTTTATGTTGCCCGACACTCTGGGCGTAATGTCGCCCAGCGAAGTATATAAAAGCCTCAGCGATATGATAGAGCGCTTTCCTACGCTACATTTCGATTTCCATCCACATAATGATTATGGCCTTGCCACTGCCAATGTAATGGCCGCAGTTGAAGCCGGGGTTTCGTCAATCCACTGTACGGTTAATTGCCTAGGTGAACGTGCTGGCAACGCGTCACTGGCCGAAGTGGCCGTGGTTTTACGAGATAAAATGGGCCGCGAGTTAAATATCAACGAACAGCACATTGTCGAAGTTAGTCAGATGGTCGAGAGCTTTTCGGGCAAGTTTGTCGCATGCAATGCCCCAATTTTGGGTAGCGATGTATTTACTCAAACGGCTGGCATACACGCTGACGGCGATAAAAAGGGCAATCTCTACGTAACTAAATTATCACCTGAGCGATTTTCTCGTAAACGTTCTTATGCCTTAGGAAAACTGGCGGGCAAAGCTTCGCTTGAGCAAAACCTAGATGAGATGGGCATCATTTTAAGTGACGAGGATCAGAAAAAAGTTCTCAACAAGATCATTGAACTGGGTGACTCTAAGCAGACTATTACCCCTGAAGACCTACCTTTTATCATTACCGACGTACTTGAAAACAAAGATGGCCAAAGAATTGTGCTAGAAGGTTGCGAGACAATGAGCAACCTAAACGCTAAGGCGCAAGCAAAATTAAGCATCACCTTTGACGGAACGTTAATCACCGAAACAGGAACAGGTAACGGCGCCTATGATGCCTTGGTCGATGCCTTAGATAAAATTCTAGAGGCGAATGGCACGGTCAGTCGTCCTAAGTTAATCGACTATCAAATTCATATTCCTAGAGGTGGTCAAACCAATGCTTTAACCGAAGCAGCGATCACCTGGGAACTCGAGAACACTCGAAAAATGACCACTCGGGGAGTGAATGCCAATCAGGTTTTTGCGGCCATGCAAGCGACCATAAAAGTTATCAATGCCATTATG
>CAWUWF010000089.1:0-7852 GCA_963925935.1 uncultured Arenicella sp.
GCGTTTCTACTTCCCTACTTCCGCACGCGTACCTTTGTGGGTGAAGACAGTCGTTTAACCGGCGGAATCTTGGTTGATCATGACAATGAAGTCTTTCAATCAAGCGCAGAAGAAACACACTTGGATTTCGCCCTACGCTACAGCAACACCATAGGCGATTTAGGCATAGGGCTATCGTGGTTTAGTGGTACGTCGCGCGAACCCGATTTGTTTCGCTTGTTCGATCCACACACATTAAGTACCACACCATACTATGCGTTGATTGATCAGTTCGGCGTCGATTTACAACTCACGACCGACGCTTGGCTATTTAAATTAGAAGCCATTCAACGAGACCATAGTGATTCACAAACCGAAGATTTTGCAGCTGCTACAATTGGCTCTGAATATACGTTTGTGGGCATATTTGGGTCTGTCTATGATCTAGGAGCCTTAGTCGAGTATTCTTGGGCCCAGCGTGACCAAAATGCTAGCAGCCTCTTTCAGAACGATATATTTGTCGGAGCTAGACTGGTCTTAAACGATATCAGTGACTCACAATTACTATTCGGTTTTGCTCAAGATTTAGACGAATCATCGAGTCATTCCGTGTTTGTAGAAGCCGCTACGCGGCTAAACTCCAAGCTTACAGCGACGATAGAATTGCGCTATTTTGACTCTGATGACCCACGTGACCTGTTATTTCGATTTCGCAACGATAGTTTTGTTCAAGTTGGCTTGGAGCTCTATTTCTAGTTGTCTTTTACAAACAGCTACTCTTCAGGCTTGATACAGATAGCCATCTCGAGTTCTTGGCCAACTTTTAGACAGTGCTTTAACAAACGCTGTATATCAGTGTCGGTCGCGGTGTCGTTGGCCAATATAAGGCGAATACCAGTAGCACCTTTGTACCTTGCATAATCGACATAAGGGCCGCCCTGCTCGCGCATCTTAGTACACAACTGTATATTAAGTTGCGCAATCTGTTGCTCATTTAACGCCTGCTCAGGCTTATAGCGAAACAGAATATTCAAATAGACCGTTGGCGCCAATAGCTCGAAACACGGTTCACCTTCAATCACGCCTACGGTGCGCTGCTTAAGCGCTTGTAGGTAATCAATTTTCGCTTGAAAGCCCGAGTGACCGACAGCTTTCCAGCTTAACCAAACTTTTAGAGCGTCTGACCGGCGCCCGCATTGAATAGAGCGTTCGCCCAAATTAAACGCCTTATTAGCATCATCGTGAAAAAGGTACTCGCCGCCACCGCCTGCGCAACAGTCACTCAGAGCGCCCGATTCTTTAACCAGTATTACTGCGGCCGTGATTGGCACGTTTAGCAACTTGTGGGCGTCCCACGCAAACGAATCGGCCAGATGACAATCACTAAGCAGATGCTTGTGAGTGCTTGAGAACAGTACCGGCGCACCCCACGCGCCATCGATATGCAGCCACAACCCATACTTTAGGGCAATTTCGCTACAAATTTTTACGGGGTCATAGGCACCAACCACGGTGGTTCCCGCAGTCAGGCCAATAAAGAATGGCGTTCGCCCTTCTACTTCATCTTTCTCAATCGCCTTAGCAAGGCTGTTGGGACAAATTCTACCTTGATCGTCTGACTTAATCGCGATGAGATTGTCGCTACCAATACCCAAAATATTGGCGGCGCGCTGATACGAATAATGTGACTGATCAGAGGCATAAGCCACCAGCGCTCCTTGCTCATTTAGAGCCCCATGGCCTTTAGTTTTTATGTTTGGGCAAGCCTTTTGACGGGCCAGCATCAAAACCGACTAAGCTATTCCACTGTTGAATTAATTCCAGTTCCATTAGTGTCGCGACCGGCGCTACCTGGTAGGTATGCATAGTCGAATTGACCAAGCTGGTGATCCAATCACCCAGCAGTGCGTCTTTGTTTAGGCCCGAATAAAGTAGCTTATAAAAGTCTGGCTTCGCAGTATTCGGGCTATATTTTAAATAGTCCTGTATTGCATTGCTTAATTCATCAATTGAACAACCTTTCTCGCCGATCGTTAAGTCCAATATTTGATCCAGTTCAGGCGCGTTGGGAGCAGTTGCAACAGGACCGTCATCGTTCATCCAATGCGAAACAGCGTTGGACAATATATCTAAATGATTTTGCATTTTATCGGTTATTAGTGAATGCGAATTAATTTTTGAAGGAGTCAAACCTAAAGATACCTGATCGGAGCGGCTAGACGGTAAATCATTGGTCGGCACTATTTGAGCTGCGTAATTAGCTGCCCAAGTTGCTGATATTCACCCGCCCTGGGAGAATTCTTACGCCAGATCAGAGCGATCGTTCTTGATACACCTTTGGTCGATAAGTGTCTTATCTGAGCATTAGTATCATGAGTGATATTAGCGCTAACCGCCATTGCTGGTAAAAGAGTGATGCCAATATTATTGACAACCATTTGCACCAAAGTATTCAAGCTAGTCGCTTGATAGGGAATGCTCAGATCTTGAGCATTTAGGTTGCAGGCAGCAAGGGATTGATCACGCAGGCAATGGCCGTCCTCTAAAAGGAGTATGTCCTGATTTTTTATATCGGTAATAGACACTTCTTGTTTTGCTGAAAGCTTATGATCTGCAGGTAGACATAACACCAATTCGTCGTCGAATAGCTTAACAGCCTCAAAGCCGGTTGTGTCGTAAGGCAAAGCAAATAACAGTACATCCAACTCACCTTTGCCCAGCATCTCCAATAAATTTGGGCTCAGGTCCTCACGGATATAAAGTTTATTTGAGTGGTATTTTTTCCGCATCGCTTTTAATATTTTTGGCAAAAGAAATGGCGCTATAGTCGGGATCACGCCAAAACGTAAATCGCTTTGGAACTCTCCTTGAGACTGTTTGGCATATTCGACAAAATGATCAAGTTGGTTTAATACATCTTGTGCTTGCATGACCAATTGAGTCCCTACTGGGGTCAGTAGAATGGTGCTCCCGCGTTCGAAAAGAATTACGCCAAGGTGGCGCTCCAGTTCATGGATGCCCGTACTCAAGGCTGATTGAGAAACAAAACATGCTTGCGCCGCTCGTCCGAAGTGACGATGGTCGGCTAAGGCAATTAAATATTTCAGCTGTTTATTAGAGGGTAAAAACATAATCTATCAAATTTATCGTATTGAAGAAAATAATTAATTGGATTGATTGTATGTGATCCATTATATTTACACCATCTGATAAGAGTAATAGCGTAACTTTCAGAAGCATTTGAATTAGTTTATAGTTATTCTTCTCTAATAATTTCACCCTTTTTAAATCTTACTTCCTAGGAGCACATTATGTCTTTAAAAGGTTCTAAAACCGAACAAGCATTAAAAGATGCCTTTGCTGGCGAGTCGCAAGCAAATCGTCGTTATCTGTATTTCGCTGCAAAAGCTGACATTGAAGGCTACAACGACGTAGCAGCTGTCTTCCGTTCAACCGCAGAAGGCGAAACTGGCCATGCACATGGCCATCTTGAATATCTAGAAGAAGTTGGCGATCCAGCAACAGGCCTACCGATTGGCGGCACATCAGACAACTTGAAATCAGCAATTGCTGGCGAGACCCATGAGTACACTGACATGTACCCAGGTATGGCCAAAGACGCTCGTGACGAAGGCTTTGATGAAATTGCCGATTGGTTTGAAACGCTTGCGAAAGCTGAGCGTTCACATGCTAATAAATTTCAGAAAACATTAGATACACTTGATGACTAAGTAATCTGTGTTTTCATTTAGTATTTGAAAGGGGCCGATATCGGCCCCTTTCCTTACTATTGAAATATTTAGCAACTAGAGCGCTGTAATAGAATATTTTTAGATAAGATTTCGAACTGGAACCAATCATGCGTGAAGGAAGTTTAGAAGCCCCAACTCGACACCCATTAGATTGGAAAAACGATCTTTTCTGGGATAAAGCAAACCTAGAAGCCGAGTTAGAACGCGTTTACGACATATGCCATGGTTGTCGACGTTGCGTGAATCTTTGCGACTCGTTCCCTACCCTATTCGATCTTATCGACGAGTCCACGACGATGGAAGTCGACGGCGTTGATAAAGCTGATTACATGAAGGTGGTAGAGCAATGCTACCTCTGCGATCTCTGCTACCTTACCAAGTGCCCTTACGTTCCGCCCCATGAATGGAATGTAGACTTTCCACACCTTATGCTGCGAGCCAAGGCACAAAATTTTAGAGAAAACGGAACCTCATTTCGAAATAAAGTGCTTTCTAACACGGATGTGATGCACAAATTAATGAAGATCCCGGTGATCAATCAAACTGGCAATGCTTTGCTTCAAAACAAGACCTTTCGGTCGGTCTTTGAGAAAGGTTTTGGGGTACATAAAGAGGCTCCGGTAGCTAAGTACTATCGCAAGAATATAGCCAAGTTAACCAAGGATTTACCGGTACCCGCCTGCACGGCAAAAGCGGTTGGCAAAACCACCGGCAAAGTTGCTTTGTATGCCACTTGTTATGCCAATTACAACGCCCCAGATCTTGGTGCTGATTTTCTTAAGGTGTTCCGACATAACGACATTGATATAAAATTGGTACCCAAAGAAAGTTGTTGTGGTATGCCTAAGTTAGAGCTTGGTGACTTAGATTCGGTCGAACGTAATATGCAGAAAAACATTCCTATCTTGGCGAAACTGGTAGATGAGGGCTATGACCTAGTCGCACCAGTGCCTTCGTGCGTACTGATGTATAAGCAAGAGTTGCCTTTAATGTTCCCAGATAACGAAGACGTAATTAAGGTTCAGAAAGCGTTCTTTGATCCATTTGAATACATGGCCATTCGACACAAAGGTGGCGCACTCAAGACTGATTTTCAGATTGAGTTGGGTGATATTTCTTATCAAGTAGCCTGCCATCAGCGAGTACAACGGATCGGCAATAAAACGCGCGACATATTAAGCTTAGTACCAGGCACATCGGTGATTCCCATAGAGCGTTGCTCAGGCCACGACGGGACTTACGCGGTAAAGAAAGAAACGTACGATAAGGCAGTAAAGATCGCTCGGCCAGTGGTGCGTAAAGTGAAAGAACAAGCCGCTGATCATTTCACCAGCGACTGCCCAATGGCTAATGCACATGTTGCCAAGCTAGCGGGTGATTCAATCAAGAGCAACGAACACCCAATGACGCTATTGCGCCGAGCGTACGGGTTGTAAGCGATCCACACGTCGCTAGTTAACGACGTTTGATAAACAGTCAACGAACACCAATTTTTATTGAGAAGATGATGAACAAATTAACCCGTGAAGACCTTATGTCTCTAGAACAGTACTCTGAGCAACGCCCAGAATATAGAGCCGAAATTATGCAACACAAAAAGACTCGGCAGTTGCCTCTAGGCGAAAATGCGCGGCTCTACTTTGAGAACCGACAGACGATTGCGTATCAGATTCAGGAAGTTTTGCGGGTCGAAAAAACCTTCGATGCAGATGGAATTGAAGAAGAACTCGATACCTACAACGCATTGATCCCAGATGGCAGTAATCTAAAAGCGACTTTTATGCTGGAGTTTCCGGACGTAGAGCAACGCGAGGGAAAAACCGTTGAACTGCGCGGCATAGAACACAAAGTGTGGCTACAAGCGCAAGATTGCGAAAAGGTCTACCCCATCGCCAACGAAGACCTGTCAAGAGATGATGGTAGCCGAACGTCAATGGTGCATTTCTTCCGCTATGAATTCACCCCTACGATGATTGCCGTTTTACAAAATGGCGGAAAGTTTTTCGCTGGCATCGAGCACGAAAAACATCTTATCGAAAGTATCGAAGTGGTTGGTGATATCCGTAGCTCTCTAATCGCTGATTTCGAACAAGTTGCTATTAATTAACGACATTCATTAATGCTCGCTGAGCCCTGGTTGAGACTACATAGTAATAATAATCTTTCCGCGTGCCCTACCGCTCTCTGAATAGCGAATGGCATCTTGTATCTGATCTAAGGGGAAACGCTTATCTATCGCCGGAACTACTTGGCCGCTGCGCATTAGCTCCCCCAGCACCGCTAAATCGTCTTTGTTCATAGTAGCCAGAAAGCCACGCAACTTTTGATTAGTAAACGGTGCAGAGAAGGCAGACATTATCGAGTTTTTAAATGGGCCTATCCAATCGCCTTTGGGCCCGCCGACCATAACTAAAATACCATCATCCTTTAACGCCGCTTGGTATTCGCCAATGCTTCGGTTGCCGACATTATCGATGATTAAATCGTAGAGTATACCCTGCTCGACAAAGTCGTCCTTTTTGTAGTTGACTATTTTGTCAGCGCCAAAGGACTTTACTAATTCTATATTGCGGGTACTACAGACCCCGGTTACTTGTGCTCCGAATGATTTAGCGATTTGCACGGCAAATGTCCCGACGCCTCCAGAAGCACCGTTGATCAAAACATTTTGTCCTGCTTTGACTTCTCCGCTATCGCGTAATGCCTGCAAAGCGCTAACCGCTGCAATTGGAACCGCTGCGGCTTGCTCAAAGGTTATATTGTCAGGCTTATGCGTGACCCCGCGGGTTTCAGGCAGCTTGATATAGTCGGCGAAAGCACCACCACGCCCGCCAAACACTTCATCACCAGGCTTAAAGCGCGTTACGTCGGGCCCTACAGACTCTACGACCCCAGCAAAATCAACGCCCATCATGTTGTCATTGGGGGAACCAAGCCCTACCATCAAGCGCATGATGTAGGGCGAGCCGCGCAGGTAGTGCCAATCCAAAGGATTTACACTTGCGGCCTTAACTCGAACGACTATTTCGTCATTAGCCGCAATTGGCTTTGCCACGTCTGACAATTGCAGTACTTCAGGGCCGCCATAGCAACTATAAGTAACTGCCCGCATTGAGTGATCAGTCCCGGTGTATTCTGATGGAATCTCACAATCGCTGGTGTAGCTAATCATTGCCGCTACCCCTAGTGTTAGCACGACTAAAACAGCTATAAGTATTTTTAATACTTTGAAAATAAAACCCATTGGTAATTACCTGAATTTATTACTGGAGTGGTTACTGCGTTTGACTCGGATGAGGCCTCTTTGCATTATCTAATGCTGTTTTATCTAAGCTGCTCTAACAAAGGTCTGTCTGAGCGAATAGAAAAAATGAACCCCACGATACTCATTAAGGCAATCGTTAAGGTCAAAAGCGGATTACTTGGCTCACTCACCACCGCCGAGTATGACTGTGACATCAGCCCCTTCTCAAGGAGTATGCCTACTAACAACAAGGCGTACATCAATGGGATCATAGAGCGATAACGAAACAACACCACTAAAAAAACCAAACCAAGAGACAGTTCAGACAATCCAATTTGCGCAACAATGTCAGCGATCCCGGATTCGCCTTCAACATTTTGTGAGGCTAGCGGTTCGCTGGCACGTACATCAGCCGCGAAGAGATAGGACAAACCAGCCAGCATTTTGCCCAAAGTGATGGGTATAAAAAGCCAGAGAGCCAGCAAGTGGCCTCGAAACCGGTTGTCTAACGTTTCTGGAAATAATTGTTCTAACATAATCATTGCCGCCTAGATTAATTGATGCTCTAAAGTTCAAACTTGTTGTCGCGATACCAAACTGCAGCTACGCAAAAGCCCGCTGCGACCACTAAACCAAGCATCAAGCTCATTGACTGCTCTGTGAAATAGTAGGCGGTAGCAGCGGCAACGCCGCCTTCACTAGGAATTGCGTCAAGAACCGCAAAAGGCATGTGATGGCCAAAGAACGTAATTACATGAGAGGTCCTAAAGAAGATCCATTCCAATACTGCAATAACGATAGGCGGCAAAATGAGTAGCAGAGACGGCGAGCGCTTAGCTGCAGCAGACACCAATATCGTATAGGAAAAAATTGGAGC
>CAWUWF010000090.1:0-10218 GCA_963925935.1 uncultured Arenicella sp.
TTTCACGCATCGCAGGGCTCGCTCATGCCAATGATGCTAATGAGCATTGTGTTTCAGATGCTTGAGAAACGTTCCCCTGGTCTGATTAGGCCGTTGATTAAAATGGTGCTTGGCAAGGCGTCTAGCGCGATGGTTAATCCAAGAGTGAAATTACTCTTAGATAAAGCCGAGGCAGACCTCGACGCCACGGGTTGGTTCGCTGGCGAGTCACTTACGGCAGCGGATATGATGATGAGCTACCCAATCGAGTCCGCCCAGACCAAAGGCTTGCTGAAAGATAAGTATCCTAACTGCGAAGCTTGGGTAGAACGTATCAAGCAAGTACCGAGTTATCAATCAGCCAAAGAAAAAGACGGTAAGCCGAGCGCCATTTTTCAGTTCTAAGAATTAACCCTTGATTCAACAAGTGACACTAGACGTTTCTGACTATTTAGCCAAAGTATAATGGGCGTCCGTGTGCTGAAGTATCTTATATTAAATTCTGCACTTTATCGCGAATGTCGGCAAACCTGAAATTCTCACACAGCGCGAAGCCCGGTAATTGCCTGACCTTGTTTCGCGCAAATATGGGTACACTCAAGCCTGCCAAAAAACGGCAAAGCAACTCATTTGACAATGGCTGAGTGACTTTAGTGACAAGATGTTTTTGCAGGTCTGATAACACCTGACTTAATGTTTCATCGCTTGGCCAAGAGCGTTGGTGCGAGTAGGCAAGCTTTGCCACTTGCCCTTTACACACGCTGCAATGTCCGCATTGTTGCGGGGCGTTTTGGTCATCAAAGTATCGTGACAGGTTATAACTTAGGCAGTTATCCAGCTCAAAAAAACGTATCAGTGCGGCAATACGCTTAATCTCCTTTTTCTCTTTATCTGCAAAATACTCATGTAGTTTTTGGGGTAGGCCATTGTCCGCCAATGCCTCCTCATTAATCGCAAACACTTCTGTCATGCGTTTACTCTCGAGTTCTATGCATTGAGTTTCTTGCAGGTGTTCAAGTGCTGTGATAACTCGACCACGGTCACATTTATAGTTGGCAAACAAGGTGTCAAAATTGGGTTCTCCCCAAACTTTTTTCATATCAGTGTGATGAAAAATAGCTTCAACAAAGCTACGGCGCTCACCCTCAAACCGAGTGATTATTTCAGCTCTGGGTTTCACGAATTTGTATTTAAACTCTGCAAAGTAGGCGTACATCGGGCGCACAACGCCCAATAGCTCCAGTTGCACCAATAAAGTCTTTAACGGTAACTGCCGCACGTTACTGGCATTTGATAGACTCACTAGCTGCAATTCCCAGTTTCCAGCCTGCAGTTCGGTTTTAATATTGTTTAATACAAAGTCTATCGCGACTAATTCGGGGGTATCACCATAGACAAAGTTTTCTACGGTATTGAGGCCATCAAGGTTCGCTAAAGTGATGCATTTTGAAGGTAGCCCATCTCTTCCCGCTCGACCAATTTCTTGACTATAGTTCTCGATCGACTTGGGGAGATCATAATGAATAACGAATCGTATATCTGATTTATCAATACCCATACCAAAAGCGATAGTTGCCACCACTATTTGAATTTTACCGGCCATGAATTCTTCCTGAATACGCTGGCGTTTGTCATTATCAAAGCCTGCATGGTAGGCAGCGGCATTCAGATTGTTTTGGCAAAGAAACTGGGCAACGCGTTCAGCAGACTGTTGCAGGGTCACATAAACAATGCCTGGGCCCTGTTGGGAAACTTGGTCTGATATGAGTTGCGACGAAACATGCTGCAGCAATAGTTTGTTTTTTTCTGCTGTACTCACGGGTACTACCGCCAAATTAAGGTTCGAGCGATAGAACCCTGTTTGCACTATATGCTGTTCGGCAATACCAAACTTATTCGCCATATCACGCTTAACGGCTTTGGTAGCAGTTGCGGTTAATAATAATACCAGCGGAATATTCAACTCGTCACGATACACCGGTAGTTTTAAATAGTCGGGTCTAAAGTTGTGGCCCCATTCTGAGATGCAGTGCGCCTCATCAACAACCAACATGGATAACGGCACACTACCAATAAACTGACGAAAGCGCTCATTCTTAAAACGCTCGACCGACACCATCAATATTTTTATATTACCAGACCGTACATTCGCCATTACCTGCTGATTTTCGGCGGGGCTTAGGGTGGAATCAATACTGGCAGCACTAATCCCTTTGCTGGCTAAAAAAGTAAGCTGATCTTTCATCAAGGCCAGCAAGGGTGAAACTACTAAAGTGAGGTGTGGTAAATGCAATGCAGAACATTGGTAACATAGAGATTTACCAGAACCCGTCGGGAAAATTGCCAGCGAAGAATCACCAGTCAATAACTGATTGATGGTTTGTTCTTGCCCAGGGCGAAATTGATCAAAGCCAAAAGTTTGTTTTAGCGAGCGATGAACATCTATATTCAAATTTTTAGTTGGAGCCATTGAAAAGTCCCTTTGTATTTAAAATTCCATGTAAATAGCAGTTTATCCATAGGGTTGAGTTGTTCAAGGATGCTAGTCTTTTTTATGAATAGTAATTTCGAGGTTTTTTGTATCACCTGCAAACCATTTCTGTACATACAATGAGCCTATAATAAGGGCCTTGCCTTCTTCTGGCTCTTCTTTATAACGTACACTATTTTTGGTTTGTTTTTCGATGCTGAATTTTACGGTCGTTTGCGACATGCTTGTTCCTGAGTAGTAGTTCTTAGAAGTTGTAGTGCTTGTAGTTTGTTGACTTGAGTTTTCTGGGTGCGTTAAATAGATGATAGACAGATTAGCCGGCTCTCATTGCCAGCAGACCTGCAATATCAAGTTCACCATCATAAAGGGTAAAGTCCTTATTCCTTGCTTCAATCGCTATTATCGACATACGGTCGGCCAACTCATTGCCCTCTACACCGACATGACCATTAACATGTAATACCTGAATCTGACCCTTTAGCGTTTGGTGTAAGGCAAACATTTGTTTGATTAATTCAAGGTTCTTGATTTCACCACCCTGCTTTTTCCAACCTTTTTTCTCCCAGTTAACCGCCCATTGGGTAACACACTGAATGGAATATTGGGAATCACAAAATACCGCAACAGACTTGCCCTTGTCGACTTCACTTTTCGCCATTATCAATGCCTGATGTAAGGCATTTAACTCGGCCGTGTTATTAGTGCCATTCGGGCTATATAAGCCATACCAGAGTTCAGCAACAGCATTGTTACGATACACCGCAATACCAGAGCCCGCTTTACCAGGGTTAGGTTCACAACCACCATCCGTAAATATTTTGGTATCCAGCGCCATTGCATCAATTTCAACAGCGGTATAGGTTTTGATGGTTTGTCTTGAAGTCTTCTTTTTAGCCGGTGAACCGCTTGGTTTGCTACCAGCTGATGCACCATTCCCCTTAAAGGCCGCTTGCGCTTCTGCCTGAGTCTTGAACGATTTATATTTCGCGCCGGCAAATGCATCAACCTGCTTTTTACAAGTATTCCAATCGGTGAAAATACCGGTTTCCCTACCTTGCCATACTACATAAAACTTTTTAGCCATTGTTAAACCTTGATCACCTGAGTCGCGAGAATGTTGGGGGGTAGTATACCTATCTCTTGAATCTAATTTGATTAAGTATACTGTGATTACAGGGTTCCATATATAAACAGACGTGCCAGTCTTTCCCGGTGGCTGTCAACTGGGGCATTTAGTATTGCGCTGTTGTTGGCGTGTTTGGGCTATCACCATATCACGCGATTTATCTGGATTGGCGTCGTATTGTCGGGAGTTTCTCTGAATTTTTTCTAAGTGCTTGAGTCGCGGCTGCGAGACTTTTATGATGGGCTTGAAACCGGCCAAGGAATTCAGACTAAGGTGGGCTTCTTGAAGGCCGCCTCAGTTACTGGACTGTTGCTGCACCGCAGCGTAAGATTTATCACTAATACACAATAATAAATAAATAGGAGAATTTATATGAAGAATTATATTTGGGTAGGAGCAATTGTTGCTTGTTTACTTACTGCGTCAGTTAATGCACAGGAGGCAACTTGGAATGACGCACAAAAGGAAGTTTGGGGGCTTGTTCAGCAATCTTGGATGGATGACGTTGCCGAGAATGGCAAGTGGCCAGCTGAGTATATTCACGATAGCTACGTCTCATGGGGCGACAGCAGTGCAGCACCCCGATACAAGGATGCAGTGGTTGCTTGGAGTCGGTTTAGCGATGAAAACAATAAAACGATAATGTACGAAGTGACGCCTGCCGCAATTGTTGTCGTAATGGATACGGCTGTGGTTCACTACCATGCAACTACGGTCACCGAAGACCATAAAGGGGAACGAAAGCAATCGGTGAGTCGCATTAGCGAGATACTGATCCGCGACGGTAGTAGTTGGAAGTGGATCACGGGCATCAATTATGAGCCAAAGCTGAACAACTAGGGCAGCAGACGCTGGTCACGGGGTATCCATCGTTAGAAGCACGGTATAGCTATTTATAATCAAGCGGTTATTCTTAGTTCTATCGATGGGTGTCCAAATCTGCATCTTTGTCGATGCAGAGTAAGCTTGTCGCCGCAAAGTACGATGACGAAAGGGCGTTGCACAAGACTTCATAGCAACTAACAACGCACTAGGCTTTCCTTTCTAATGAATTCAAAAACTAACAAAATCGTTGAATTACTTTCCACAATTTGCTGTCCTAATTGCGAATTTGAGAAATTGGAAGAGATGCCAATAAATGCTTGCCAGTGGTACTACGAATGCGAAAGCTGTAAATCGTTATTAAAACCGCTCAAGGGGGATTGCTGTGTCTACTGTTCTTATGGAACTGTGCCGTGCCCACCTATACAACTTGATCAAGGTTGCTGCAGTGTCTAATGGCTGCTTTAAGCAGAGAAGTGAGTCGTTTATAAAATCTGTATTTAGAATGAGCGGCCTGAGTTCAAACAACTAATTATTCTCAACCGCGCGCTAATAATTGCCGCTCGTGATGATCGCTAAGACAGACCTAATATAGACCCCTGGAAGGCCAGCCCCAGCGTTGATATATTCTCAGAAGCTAGCGCGCTTGGTGGTTGAGGTAGGAATCACGGTGATTTCTGTTATAAAACAGTTCCATCGTAGTTTAACTAAGAAATTTTTTTGCCCAGAACTGGTTTGATCAGGACCGGAAGTTATTCAGAATTCCTTGAATGCCGTCTAGAAGCGAAGCAATCATCGGGTGCTCAGCTTCGTAGTCGGTCATCAGAGCTTTGACCTGCTCAGTCAGTACTGAATACTGATCAAAGCTATCCGGATAAAGTTGTTGCTGCTCCAGTGAGTCAACGATGTCATCCAAGCGCTGCTGGTATTCACTGTCTACTAGATCCGGACCATTGCGCTGTTCTTTTAACTGGGTTAGAAAATCATGTAACTGTTGGTTGCTCATGGTTCAATACTCCTCAAAAAAACACTATAGGTGGCATTTAGTATTACTGAGGTGGCGGGTAAATTCAACGTTATTCATTTAGAGGCAATGAGCAATCGTTCTGATCGGTTCAATTTTGGTATACTCATTTTGAACCAGTTCTGCTGCTTAGGGTTTTAAAATGGCCTCAGCTTATCTGCTGTTTTTGCTGAATGTGCATTTCGGGCAAGCATTTGGTGTAGTGCTAAGAGACGTTAAATAGTTTGGAGGTTATATGGATCATTTTACCGATGTTATCGAAACAAGAGAGCAGCTACGCTCTGTGTTTAAAGAGCCAAGCGAACTTGTAATACGCAAGACTCTGCAGCATCTTGATAAGTATTGCGGGGTTTTTATTTCACGGTCACCATTTGTCTTGCTGGCGACAGCAGATGCATGTGGAAATACCGATGTGTCTCCGAAAGGCGATCCAGCCAGCTTTGTTAAAGTACTCGATGAAAAGACGTTGGCGATACCTGACCGTCCTGGTAATCATCGTGCAGACTCCTTGGAGAATATAATTCAGAACCCCAAAGTGGGGTTGATATTCTTGATTCCCGGTAAGACTGAGACGCTTCGCGTGAGTGGTACAGCTAAAATCGTGAGGGATCAGAGTCTGCGGAATTCCATGTCTATGAAGGGACGTAGCCCAGAATTAGCGATAGTGGTTTCTGTAGAAGAAGCATTTTTTCACTGTTCTAAATGCATGATTCGATCCAAACTCTGGGAGCCTGAACACTGGCCAGATTTGACCGGCTTACCTCGCTTGGCTGAAACAATGGTCAATGGAGGCAAGTTGGAAATTAGTGAGAGCGAAATGCACGAAATCGTAGTGAATGACGAACGTGAAAGGCTTTATTGATGAGTCATCGCAGCTAACAAGAAGCGCAAGCGGTGTACTAAGTTCGGACTCTTCTGACGTTATCAAATACCTGATATGGGCAAGTAGCTAAGGGCGCTTACTGTGTTTAGCTGCGCCTGATATGCTATCGTCTGAGGTCGCTACTTATACAACAGAATTTTTAACTACGGAATCATTATCTTGAAAGCAAGATCAGCTATCACTATCACTATTACTCGCGGCTTGCTGGCCACACTTGTTTTGTTGTGTGGCGGGCTATTAAAGGCAGACGACAGTGGCTCTCAGAAAATGCAAATTGATGATTCTACATTTTCTTGTATTCGTTCGATGACGCCGGTTCGCGGGTTCTATGTTGATAATTTATTGGGCGACCTTGAGGCAACCCTCAAAGTAGCAAACTCGCCAACGGGCGGTGACTATCCACCAGGGTCGGTGGTGCAATTGGTTCCGGCTGAGGTGATGGTTAAATTGGAAAAAGGTAGCTTTCCTGTCACCAAAGATTGGGAGTTTTTTGAGCTTGGCGTCAGTGCCCAAGGCAGCACCATCAAAAAACGTGGGTTTGTTGATGTAGTCAATCAATTCGGTGGCAATTGTTTCGGCTGCCACGTGCAGGCACGCCCTGAGTGGGACCTTGTTTGTGAGAAGGACCACGGTTGTGACCCAATTCCCCTGACGGAAGAGATGATTTTGGCCATTCAGAAAACGGATCCGCGCTGTGAAAACAATCCGGAGTTGAGCGATTCAGAGAAAAAAGCCATGCACGACCTAATGAAAGGGCTTTCGGGTGGCAGCGAGTCTGGCTCTTAGGCCTAAAAAGCCTCTTTTACAAAGCATTCTGGTTCTACTGCCAGTAAATAGGTTAGGTGACTTACACCCAAGTGTTGGCTCTATCTAGTTCTAATTTGGGCTGACCGGATAAATATTGAAGCTAGCTAAATAACCATGATATGTACCGATAAGTTTACCTTTATCCATTTGCACAAGACCGCTGGGCAGACCTTGAACGATATTGTTTACAATAGCCTGCCTCGCGCCAAGGCTATTGGTTATCACTATCCAATTTCTGAATTGCCTGTGCAGTATATGGATGTACCGATTGTTGGGATAATTCGAAATCCTTGGGACTGGTACCTATCTTGGTTTGCCTTCAATAGTGTAGGCGGTATTAAAAACCCGCTTTTCAATATTGTTTCCAACGGCAAGCAAGCAGACTTTAAGACCACCATCACTAACTTACTGAATTATCCTGATGATTCTGCGGTGAGTTCTCGTTATCGCACATCACATAGTCTATTAATGCCTGAGGACTTCAATCATGAACAGGGCGCTGGATTCACTAAGGCTTGTGTGGAGAACATGCGATCGAATTCAAAAGGCTATTACAGTTTATTAGTGAAGCGAATGTTTGGGGCGGATTATGCACGCCAAAAAATCATCTTTTTTGAAGGACTTGTCGAGAATTTTGATCACCTTATGCGTGAATTAGGGGTTGCAGAAGCCGCTACTATGACATCGCTATTAAGGTCGGCTAAGCGACGCAATTCCTCCAGTCATAGCCATTATTCGCACTACTATGACGATGAGCTGCGAGACTTGGTTCGAGTTAAAGAAGCCAGTTTAATTCAATGCTATGGTTACGAATTTGAAAATCAAAGTTCCAGCAGCCCAATTATAGACATTGCCGGCGGACAGTTACATCCGAAGGTATTTTCCACGCAGCAAAATTTTCACCGTCTTGGCGACGTACACAAGCTTGCGCCCTTGCTAGAAAAAGTAGCTCAATTGAGCGAAGAGGATTGGCTAGTTTCAAATCGCCAAACGGTGTTTGATATTCACCAAAAGACCACAAGTATAAAGATTCTATTTGACGATATGTCACACACAGTCCCTGAGGAAACTGAATTTCACTCACGATTTGAGAGTGTATTGAAACCTGTTTTAGCGCAACTGCAAGAGGCTTTTGGCGAAGACGGAACCTTTGTGCGTATTATTTTGGCTCGATTGGAAGCGGGCGCTCAGATTGAACATCATGTGGATAAAGGTTATTCATTATTAAATTCTAACCGCGTGCATATTCCGCTAATAACAAATAGAGATGTGATGTTTTATGTGGGGGGTGAAACCAAGAATTTACAAGCAGGTGAGATTTGGGAAATAAATAACGCGACAGTCCATGCGGTCAATAATCAGTCTAAACATGACCGAGTTCATTTAATTATTGACTGGACCCCCAGTCACACCCTGCTGCGAGAAAAGAAAGCCTATAGAATGGATTTACCCATATTCTACAAGTCGCAATTACGGATCTAGAGTTAGATTACTGAGTACCCCTTCAGACGCAAAGATTTAATGGCGGATTAGCCGGCTGAAAGAATAAGCCGATCATGGTACGACGCATTGAATTTTGAATCCAGCCCGCTCCTCATATTCACAACTGAAAACCTGATGCCCATTATTGAGTTCAGAATGTCAGCGGAGAATAGCCTTCACCCTGAATGATTTGCGCCCACTGACGAACATGCGGTGGGGTCTCATCAAGCCAGCGTGCCTGGCCGTCAGCGATCACCAATATTTCCTCCCATTTGGCGCCAACACTCTCGAACCCCGCATGTGGTTCGACCAACCATAGGCCATCATGGGGTTTATGGTTCGACGAATTTAGGCTGTTCCACAATGGGCTCTGTCGCCCAAGTCCGTGCATGGCAAGACTGTCTTTCATTTTGAACCAAGTTAATGACAGGGCGTCGAATCCTTGAAGCCTTAATTGCAAGGGCAGGTTTGCGGTCTGAATTGCTCTGTGGCCCAAAACCTCACCTGGGTGCTTGGTGTGTGCCACACAATACCCCTGTTGCAGCATCGTGTCCGCAACTTGATCGGCAATCGCTTTAAAACTCTGGCCGGTGTTTACCGCAGCCAGCACAGATTCACGATATTGGGATAGGTGCTGCATCATCTGTCGATGAGTATCGCTTTCACCAAAACAGAAACTGTAGGATGTGTCCACCAGATAACCCCCAAACAGGGGCGCTGCGTCAAGAATAACGCTGTCATTGTGTTGCAGAGGTTTGGACTTAGGAAAAAACTTACCGACCGACCAATCTCCAGGTAACGCTGTGCGGTCGCCAAAGAGCACCACCGGCAGATGAAAAAAGGAACTTGCTCCAGCCTTGCGATAGAGCTTTACTAACTTGTGAGCAACGCTTTTTTCGGTTTCACCAAGTTCTAGCTCAGCCGCTGCTTGCTCCAAAATATTAAATGATACGCGCTGCAGATCACGGAAATGGTCCAGCGCAGTTTGGCTAAAGTTGCGGGTTTTAATCAACATAAACTAATTATAGGGCATTTTTCTACAGATGGATTATAGATGCTACGACGACCCAAGTTAGTGCATTTATGCCGGACCCGCAGAAACGTCTTCCTCGAGCGCTAAAGGGATCTTATCGGCTGGTAGGAAATACTTCGCTGCGCTCAACATGACGGGGTTGTGTTTTGTTAATTCTCGGACTCCCCATACAGTTTTACTGAAAGAGTGAGAATTTGAGGTGCGGCAGTACCCATCTATGATCTTAGCTGAGGTGACTGTCACAGGTGATATCCGCGGTGCCGGTAGTAGTGGATTTCGGGCTCTGTCAGACTTCATGTTCGAAAATAAGCAACTTGCCACGAAGGTTGAAATGACTGCGCCGATGACAAGGATACACGGCGATATCTGAGCAGGGCTAAGCATGTCGGCGCAATGAAATGATGATGTCGGTGGTTAAATGAATAAAATCAGTCCAAGTGAACTACTGGCTGCGCGGCTGGCAATAGCTCAAAGGCTTAGTCTAAGCCCCGAACAATCAGTGAGTTATTGACAGACAGAAAAGTAAGTGAGATAGCTCGGAGTGGCTCTATTTGTTAGATAGTTGCTGATC
>CAWUWF010000091.1:0-19814 GCA_963925935.1 uncultured Arenicella sp.
ATAGCGCCCGCACCGAGCCAAAACCGTTTGAAAAACGCCTCGATGTTCTTCCTGACACCTTAGTAAGCAATATTGACTTTCGTCGATCTGAAGCGGGTGGCGGCAGCTTAACGATCGATCTTTCCGAAGAGGGTATAACTATTGATACACGAGAGCAAGATGGTGAAATTATCGTTGACTTGCTTGGTGTGACGTTGCCGACTGAACTAGAACGTCGTTTGGATGTAATAGATTTCGCAACACCGGTCAGAACCGTCGATGCTTTTCAAAATAGTGCTAACGTTCGCTTGGTCATTGTTCCGCAAGGAGACTACCAACATCTATCGCTTCAAGCCGGCAATCGATTTACCCTAGTTGTCGATCCCGTTGTTATTACCGAACAAGATAAGAAGAATGACGCTGATCAATTGCTTGGGTATGGTGGCGACCGGCTATCGATTAACTTCCAAAAAATTGAAGTCCGTGCCGCATTGGCTGTGATCGCAGACTTTACCGGGATCAACTTTGTAACGAGTGATTCTGTTCAAGGCGACATTACAATTAATCTTAAAGATGTGCCTTGGGGCCAAGCTCTCGATGTCATTATGAAAACCCGTGGTTTGTCAAAACGTCAAACCGGCAACGTAATTTGGGTTGCACCATCACAAGAAATTACAAAATTTGAAGAAGAACAATTAAAAGCCAACGCTGTAGCGTCTGAATATGCACCGCTAATATCAGAAATCATCCAGATAAATTACGCCAAAGCGGCTGATATAGCGGATGTTATTAAGTCGGTTAAGGTAGTTAAGCAGGGTGCGATTTCCTCGTCAAGTGCTGCAAACTCCAGTTTTGCCTCATCTCTTAATGTTACTGAAACCGATAAAAATTCTTTGTTAACGGGTCGTGGCAGCGTCACTGTCGATGTACGTACCAATAGTTTATTAGTGCAAGATGTTGCCGGTAAAATTAAAGAACTCAGAGGGGTAATCGCAAAATTGGATAAGCCCGTTCGCCAGGTACTCATAGAAACTCGCATCGTAGAAGCGAATGATACCTTTAGTCGAGAGCTTGGCGCTCGTCTTGGTTTTCAACGAATTACCGCAGACGCTCGGTTTCCAGGAAATTCCGGATCAAACCTAGGTACTTTTATCGGTAGCGGCTCCACCGAAGGTTCTACCACAATTCTTGACTCTCTGAACGATGCTCAGCCGGGTATAATTTATGATGTGTCGCGTGGCAATCCTGGCGGGCTAGCCGTTGATTTAGGCGCTAATTCAATTGGTGGAGATAATCCATCTTCCTATGCGTTCAATCTTTTTCGCGCGGGTACTGGATTTGACCACCTAATAACTCTTGAGCTCTCCGCGCTTGAAGCAGATGGTCGTGGCAGGATCGTAGCCAGTCCGCGTTTAGTTCCGTCGAATCAAAGAGAGGCGAGTATTTCTCAAGGCGTAGAGCAGTTCGTAACAATCCCTGGTAGCGGTGACGGCGGCGGTGGTGGCGGTGGTTTAGAAAAAATCGAAGCCGAGCTACGCTTAGTTGTCACCCCTCAAATCACCCCAGATGATAGAGTGATTATGGATGTGACTATTAACCAGGATAGACTTATTTCGTCCCAGTTAGTAGGCACCAAGGAAATCAAAACTCAAGTCTTGGCAGACAATGGTGAAACTATTATTATCGGCGGTATCTATCAGGAAGATGAAGCAGATGACGTTGTTAAGGTTCCATTTCTAGGAGATGTGCCTATACTTGGCAGACTCTTTAAGAAAAAGTCAACGCGCAACAATAGAACTGAGTTATTAATCTTTTTGACGCCAAAAATCATTAGTCCGAAATTGAATTTGGAATAATCGTCACCAGATAGTGTTTACGTGAAAGCAGGAGCTTTGCTCCTGCTTTTGCTGTAATAACACTCTAAATATAGAACTTATATTTTAAAGCGATCATATCTAGCTTGCTGAGTAAAATCATCTAAACTAGCACTCATCCTGCTTTAGCGAAGATGAGTCGTTTTCTCAAGTCGTAGTCGCTTTATCTTTAATACAACGGCCTCTACGGTAGCTGCGGTATAGCAACAACCACGGGCATTACAGACTAGGGTTTCAAAAGGCTTCTAAGTTAAAGGGGCCCAGGTACAAAAAAACACGGCAATGCAGAATTTAATATTGATTGGCCCTATGGGCTCTGGGAAAACTACGGTTGGTAAGCAGCTGGCCAAACGCACACGAATGGATTTCGTTGATTCAGATCACATGATTGAAGATCGATGCGGCGTTTCTATATCTACAATTTTCGATATAGAAGGGGAAGACGGTTTTCGTAAGCGTGAGACAAAAATGCTTCAGGAGTTGTGTGAGCGCACTGGTATTGTGTTGGCGACAGGCGGCGGCGCGATCACCTCTGAAGAAAACCGAATACTTTTACGTAAAAGTGGATTTGTCATTTACCTTAAAACGACGATAGAAACCCAACTAGCTCGAACCCAAAAAACTCAAAATAGGCCATTATTGGAAAATGTCGATATAGCAGACAAGCTTTCTGAACTGATGGAAGAGCGTGGTACGCTCTATGAGCAAGAAGCCGATCTCGTTGTAAGGTCTGGTGATCGAGTGGTGTCGAAAGTGGTCGAAGAAATTTTACAGACAGTCGACAAATAAGCGCTGTATTGCCGAGGGCGCATGGTAGTGGGCTTGAGCTCAATTTTTTTTCATTCTGCTGTAGTATTGTTGGTTTTAGCGGTTTGGATTTTGCACTGTAACTAAGCGGTGACTGAGCCAGTAATATGCGCAATATGGCCCAAATGTATTGCGTGCATAATTTTTTACCGTAGCCGCTTCTCAATTATAATTTTGCTTGCCCTTGGTGGGGCCATACCAATTCCACTAACGGCCAGGCTATGTGTGTGATTCAAATTTTCTTATCGCCATTATAAAACTAGCAGCGGTCGAAGAATTTATTAACTATCTGGGAGCTAATCATTAAGACAATTGGCCGATCATTAATATGACTAAAAAAATAGAAACTAAGGAAAGACTCATCGTAGCGCTTGATGTGCCGAGCATAGCGCAAGCCAAAGCCATGGTTGACACTTTGGGTGACTCTGTGGTTTTTTACAAAATTGGGCTTGAATTGTTTATGTCCGGTGAGTACTTCGAGTTATTGGAGTGGTTAAATAGTAAGGGTAAGAAAATTTTCGTTGACCTAAAATTTTTTGACGTGCCTGCTACCGTGGGTCGGGCAGTAGCTCAGCTTAATGGCAAAGGGGTTACCTTTGCCACTATTCACGGCAACGACAGCATGATGCGAGCGGCAGCTGACAATAAGGGTGATGTGCAAATTCTTGCTGTGACAGTTTTGACAAGCCTTGATCGCGGAGATTTAGATGATTTAGGTTTTGACTGTGACTTACAGCAATTAGTTCTATCAAGAGCCAAGCGCGCAGTTCAACTCGGTTGTGATGGGGTTGTTGCTTCCGGCCATGAAGCCAAAGCTATGAGAGAAAATCTTGGACATGGTTTTATGGTGGTTACGCCGGGGATTAGACCGATAGATAACGACGACGATCAAAAACGCGTTGTCACTGCCGCACAAGCATTTACCAATGGCGCCGATTACATTGTGGTCGGCCGACCAATACGTGACGCACAGGATCCTAAGAGGGCTGCAGAGAAGCTCCAAGCTGAGATCGCCGAGGTCTTTGACCGAAAAATCATACCTAAGGTTTAAACTATCTAGGCTGGCCTGGTGCCTAGTTGAAATCAGCCAAATGATGCCCCTAGTTTATTGGGTAGTCATATTTTAGTGCGAACAACAGAGACTCACCCGCTTCTAACAATCGGCCAGCAACAAACGTCGATGAATTCAAAATAGCCACTCAAACACAAGTAAAACGAATATGACAAATAAAAATGACCTGTATCTACGAGCCTTACGTGGAGAGAAAGTAGAGCGCACTCCAATTTGGGTTATGCGCCAGGCAGGCCGCTACCTTCCAGAATATCGCGCGGTACGCAAGCAAGCAGGTGATTTTCTTACGCTCTGTAAGACCCCTGATTTGGCCTGTGAAGTAACCATGCAACCGATAGATCGATTTGGCTTGGACGCAGCTATTCTATTCTCTGACATCTTGACTATCCCAGACGCAATGGGGCTTGAGCTGGTACTTGAAGAAGGCGTAGGGCCGGTGTTTAATAAACCCATTCGGACCGTTGCCGATATCGATAATTTAGGAATCCCCGATCCCGAGGTAGAGCTGGCTTATGTGATGGATGCGGTGCGGGTGATTCGTGCTGAATTAAACGATAGAGTTCCATTAATTGGTTTTACTGGCAGTCCCTGGACCTTGGCCAGCTATATGGTGGAAGGTAGTGGCAGCAAAGACTTTCGACGGATTAAAGGGCTCATGTTTGAAGACCCGGCGTCCACCCATAAGTTGCTACAAATAGTTACAGATTCTGTGATTGTATATCTTAAGGCACAGGTTGCAGCTGGCGCTCAATCTTTGATGGTATTTGATACCTGGGGCGGCATGCTGTCTACTGAAAATTATAAGGAATTTTCGCTCGCCTATATGCAGCAAATTGTCAGCGCGATTAAAGGCGACGAGGCGAGCGCGAATATTCCTATTGTATTGTTTACCAAAGGTGGTGGGCAATGGCTGGAAATGATGGCAGATACAGGTTGTGATGGGCTGGGTTTAGACTGGACCGTTGATTTAGCCCAAGCCAAGGCTAGGGTAGGACATCGCGTTGTATTGCAGGGCAATATGGACCCGGTAGTGATGAACACCGGGCCCCAGCAAGTAGTTAGCGAAGCGAAGAAAGTGTTGCACGCCTATGGCTCGCATAGCGCCAACGATAAAGGCCATATCTTTAACTTAGGTCACGGCATACAACCATTTGCTCAGCCGGATAACATGCAAGCACTGGTCAGCGAAGTACAATCTTCAAGTGCTAAATATCATTCCTAGCAGCTAACATCCTATAGCCGCGGTATTTCGCTTTAAGGTGACGAACATGCTCTAAGAAGCGGCCATCTGCATTCAGCCTGATGGCAAAGCTATTGCAGTGATCTGAACGTATCACTGCCGGGGAAAAGAAACAGGCGACTGACTAACTCTGACTTATCGAGTTAGTTCATCATCACCGCGGCGAGTTATTCTCTGGGCGGCTATTTATACAAGTTCACTATTATTATTCAATGCAGTAAGCACCTGTTCGATTCACTCGAACAGGTGCAAAACTATGCAACAAACTGGCTTTGGTTTTATAATCACGAAAGACGGCATAAAGCGAATGGTGGCGACCGCCCTTGATGGCCGAATAAACTCTACTTTTAGCGTTAGTTAAAAATGGGAGGATTGCCGCTTAACGTGAATGTATTACGTTCATTATCCATTAAGCTTTAGGTAAGTCAAAGCGGGTTTTACATGAACTAGGCATCGACCGTCGATCACGACCGTCGATCACGACCGCAGTCTAACCCGTATGTGGACGCAGTAAGAAATGCAGTCGATCAATTAGCGGCCAACCCAAAACTTCAATTGAGTGTTACTAAAATGATCAGTCTAAATTCGAATTGAAAGCCGGCTGCTGTGCTAGAAAATCTAAAACAGCGTCCTTTATCAAGGCTTGGGTAATTTGCGTAGGATGCAGTCCATCGGACTGAATATAGCCAGGTTTGGAGAGAAATCCTTCGATGAAAAAATCGATATAGGCAATGTCTTTATCTTCAGCAACATCTCTAAAAACCTGTCTGAATTGATCGATATAACGAGGGCCATAGCTCGGCGGCAAAGAAATACCGCCAATCAAAACCACCGCACCCGATACTTGGCTCAACTCGACCATCTGAGTTAAGTGTTGTTTTATTTTGTCTATCGGATAGCCGCGCAAACCATCATTTGCACCAAGCTCTATAAGGACCACATCAGGCATCAACTCATCTAGTGTTAGTGGTAAACGCGCTAAGCCGCCGGCCGTAGTTTCTCCTGAAATACTAGCGTTCGATATTTGGTGCCCAGACCCCTGCGACTGCCATTGTTGGTCAATTAATTGAGCCCAGCCTTGCTCCCATTCCATGCCATAGGCCGCGCTCAAGCTGTCACCAAAGACTAGCAAATGTTTGGCGTACGCATTTAGTGTGCCAAACAGCGAGAACAGCACCATAATAGAGGTTAACAAAGCCCTTACAATTGGCCGGGGTGTCTTTAGTCGTGCTTTAAGCTCAGTTTTACATCGGACTAGAAAAACGCAGAAGTCACCCCTATTTAAAGGACACTGGCAATTTTCGTTAAGTGTTCCAGAAAGACATGAATTTGACATATAGAATGAGACCCTAACCGGGTTGAAAGAAAAATCGTATTTTAACAGACAGGCTATTCAAATAGATTTACTTTTCAAAACATAAAGCTTTGAACATTAACGAGCTTTTTGAAGCTCTCTAAAAGGATCAAAAATTGACCAACCTAATAATTCGCGCTGCCGGTGTTACAAAACGTGTTAGCACAGCCGATCATAATCTTACTATTCTGAACGACGTATCGCTCAGCGTAATTGCTGGCCAGAGTCTTGCTATTGTTGGCCCCTCTGGAGCAGGAAAATCAACCCTGCTTGGCTTGCTTGCTGGCTTGGATACCCCTTCTGAGGGAGAGATTTGGTTAGGCCAGCACCAAATCACCAAGATTGACGAAGAGGGCAGAGCGGCAGTGCGTGCTGAATTAGTCGGCTTTGTTTTTCAAACGTTTCAGTTGTTATCAAGCTTAACCGCATTGGAAAACGTTTCCCTGCCGATGGAACTAGCCGGAGATAGGCAGGCCCGCGACCGCGCGAAAGAATTTTTAGCAAAAGTGGGTTTAGCTGAACGAGTCGGTCATTATCCCAAGCAGTTGTCGGGCGGTGAACAGCAGCGTGTTGCAATAGCACGCGCATTCGCGTGTCGACCTAAAATACTTTTTGCCGACGAACCGACCGGAAATTTAGACCGAGCCACCGGTTTAAAGGTGAGCGATCTATTATTTGAGCTAAACGAGCAAAGTGACACAACCTTGGTGTTAGTTACTCACGAGCAAAGGCTGGCAGACCGGTGTGACACGATTGCAGTTATTGATGACGGGAAGCTACAGTGAGCGCAACTGGAGTTAACTTAATTGACGCAAAGCTCTTGTGGCGAGATTGGCGAGGTGGTCAGCTCAACCTGATTGTCAGCGCCTTGGTCCTAGCGGTAATGGTTGTGACTGCGGTAAGCGTGCTAGCCGATCGCGTAGAACGCGGGCTAACAGAGCAAATAAGTAGTTTTCTCGCTGCAGATTTGGCTTTACAAGGCGGGATTGAGATTCCTGATAGTTACCAAGTTAAAGCCCAGCAGCTGCAGCTTCGCAGTGCAAACGTGGCCATGTTTGGGTCAATGGTGTATGCCGGAGATATCAATCATTTAGCCTCAGTCAAAGCCGTTGAGGCAAGTTATCCATTGCGAGGTGTGATCGAAGTCAGCAAGATTGATCAGCCGCAACAAGTTGAAAAGCTAGAGCATGGGCCTCCACTCGGCGAAGTTTGGGTAGAACCGAGATTGTTGAATTTACTTGATCTTGAGATAGGGCAATTGATCGAGGTAGGCTATAGCAAATTAAAAGTCACACGAGTTATCGTTAATGAACCTGACCGAGGGACAGGTTTCTCTGGTGCCGGAGCCAGGGTAATGATGAGCATCAAAGACCTGCCAGAATCTCAGTTAATACGCCCTGGCAGTCGTGTTACGTATCGCGTTTTATTGGCTGGAGCTGAGAAACAAATTAAAGTATTCCACAACTGGTACCAACAAGGCGAACAAGCGATTAAAGGTGAAGATGCGGTTAGTCATTTTAGATTAATCACACCGCAAGAATCAGAAGAGAGCTTATCCGAGGCCTTAGACCGAGGCCGTGCCTTTTTATTGTTAAGTGGCACCATTGGGGTGTTGCTCGCTGGTTTGGCGATGGCGCTCGCCAGCCATCAATATGCACGTCGATTAACCGACCAAGTGGCGCTAATGAAAGCTTGGGGCCAAAGTGCGGCGAGCATTCGGCGTAGTCACCTAATTCGATTGCTGATTATCGCTGCCACCTCCACGGCGATCGGTTTGACCCTTGGATGGCTGGCGCATTATCTTCTTTTAGAGGCCGCCAAGGGCCTGTTTGATGCACAGCTGCCTAGCGCCGGATGGCGGCCATGGTTTGTAGCCATCACTACCGGTTTTGTTTGCGTGGTCGGCTTTGCCCTTCCTGCGTTATGGCACTTGCCGACGGTTGCCCCACTGCGGGTATTGAGGCGAGACTTACCTGACACCCTAGTCAGTAAAGGCCGGCGTTTAATGATTGGCATCAGTGCGCTATTAGGCCTTACCTATTGGTATAGCGGCAGCATCACCATGACCCTAATGTTTTTAGGGGCTCTGTTTGGACTATTTGGGATTTGTGCATTGGTCGCACTACAAATACTCAAACTAGTTCAACGGCTTGGCCGCTGGCGAGGTAGTTATGTGCGGCTTGGTTTGGCCAACCTCTGGCGTCGACGAGCGCAAACCATGATTCAATTGGTGGCCTTCTCTGCAACTCTAATGTTGTTGTTGTTGGTCATCGGTATGCGCACCAACCTAATAAGCGAATGGCAAGCTCAATTGCCCGCCAACACGCCGAGTCATTTTTTGTTTAACGTGGCCAATACAGAGCAGTCGGCAGTCATAAACCTGCTAGCTGAACGCAAGGTAAAATCCAATAAGTGGTATCCCATGGTGCGAGGGCGTCTTGTTGGTTTAAATGGAAGTCAGATCAGTGCAGAGCAGCTAAGACAGACTGATGGCCTGGGTCGTGAAGTTAATTTCACTCAGACCAATGAGCTGCCGTACGGAAACGAAATTATTGAAGGCCAGTGGTTCGCAACGCCGCTGGGTAAGGATCAAAGCACTGATGACAGCAAGCGCGGCATTGCGTTTTCTATGGAAGCCGAAGTTGCCCAAGAGCTCGGCGTCGAGGTTGGAGATGTCATCGAATTTAGTATTGGTGGGATCAAAATAGAGGCGTGGTTAAGCAGCATTCGTTCCGTTGATTGGCGAACCATGACGCCCAATTTTTACATTATCTTCGAGCCTGGAGCCTTAGACCGGTTTTCGCCAAATTGGTTAACCAGCCTACAGGCTCCACAGCGCGACGATGCCACCGTCAGCCCAATACCTGAACAGGCCCCGTTTGTTGCAAAGCTGGTACGAGAATACCCAACCGCAGTAGTGATAGAGTTAGGCGATATAATTAGCCGAATTCGTAATATCATTGATCGCGTAACCCAAGGTCTGGAAATGATTTTGTTACTTGTTCTTGCCTGTGGCACCATGGTTTTATTTGCCGCAGTTGGTGTTTCCTTTGATGAACGCCTTCGAGAAAATGCGATATTGCGTACGCTCGGTAGCTCTCGAAAGATCATCGTTGGTGCGCTAACCGTAGAATATGCAGTGCTGGGCGCAATCGCTGGTTTTATAGCGAGTGTTGGTGCTGAACTAATACTGTATTTTGTCCAGACAACTTTCTTTAAGCTTCAACCAAGTTTTCACTTTAATCTTTGGTTGACTGGTATGTTGGGGGGCGTCGGTTTAATTACAGTGCTGGGCCTGCTTCGAAGTCGAGAGATAATTACGGTTCCGCCACTGCAATCTTTACAAAGAATTTCTTAATCAGAGCTTACCTAAATCGAAAGTGATGAGTGTGTTTCCAAATTCACAATGTTCTAAAGGTAATCAGGATAAAGGCTATTAGTCAGACGAGGGTGATAATGTTATGAAGAATCTAGTTTGTGGTTTTTTGCTTGCTTTGCTATGCGGCACCAATCTTTGGAGCACCCCAGCGACTGCAAATTCAATGCAAGTTATAGGTGCTGGCAGTATCGCTCAGGAATGTTATCGCCTATCTTCGGCTAGTACAATGACCGGCCACGCTAGTGGTGCAGACATCAAGGTGTGTAATAACGCAATTCGTCATGGCAAATTAACAAACAGGGATTTAATTGCAACACATGTGAATCGAGGCATTATTTACGTCGCACTCGAGAATTACAAAATGGCGGCCAAAGACTATAATCACGCGATCGACCTGAGCGACGATGTCTCAGAAGCCTATGTGAATAGAGGCAATCTCTGGTTTATAGCGAAGCGCTATCGAGAGGCAATTGCAGATTATGATAAAGCCTTAGAGCAAGAGTTCGCACAGGCGCATATTGCACACCTTAATCGAGGCATGGCATACGAAACACTAGGTAAACTTGTTCAAGCTAAAGACAACTACTTAGCCGCCTTAGAGCTTATAGATGGCTGGTCCGAGGCGCAGTCGAGGTTAGAGAGGGTTAATAAAAAATTGCTGAAAGTTGAGAATAAGTAACGCTTGAATGAAAGCAATGATATTGCTTTTGCTATAATCACGGTTATGTCTAAAAAGTGTAAAACTATCACCCCGCCTAAGCGCCGTAACTCAGTGGCATTAAATCCTCTATTGAAAAAATCGCACGTACATTCCACCAGTAAAAAATCCGAGCGGGCTAAGGACAAACAAGCGCTTAAACAAGAATTGGCAAGAGATTAATAGGAGGCTTTGGGACGAGTGAGAAATTCTGAAATTATTACGGCCACCCAGCAGTGGCTACAAGAGATTGTTATTGGTTTTGACCTCTGCCCTTTTGCGAAACATGCCTTGGGATCTATTCAATTTTTGTTAAGCGAAGCAAGTGATGAACAGCATCTTCTGGCAGATCTAGAGCAGGCTTGTTTACAATTGAAAAACGATATTAGTGTTGAAACTCTATTACTAATTCATCCAAATGTTTTACAAGATTTTGACGCCTACAATCAGTTTTTAGGCTACGCAGATGGTTTACTCGAAGTTATGCAGCTGGACGGTGATCTACAGGTGGCAAGTTTTCATCCAGATTACCAATTTGCCGACACTGATTTTGAATCAGCCGAGAATTATACCAATCGTTCACCATTCCCTATGCTGCATCTATTGCGCGAAGCCAGTGTGGAGCTCGCGATCAGTTCCTACCCAGAGGTTGATGACATTCCGCAACGCAATATCGAGACAATGCAGCAACTAGGCGCTGAGAAATTGAAATCAATATTATCGGCGCTGCAGGCAGTCACTAAACCATGAAAAGAAATTTTCTGTTAGAACACTAATATGGTTTCTAATAAATACACAAAAGGATGTTTGATTCTGAGCTTGGCAATGACGCTGAGCGGTTGTGTCTCGCTATTAGCCCCTTCAGTTTCAAGCAAGCTCGAAGCCTTGCGTGCGGGTCAATACACTCTGGATAAGAGCCACGCGACCTTGTTATTTAAGGTCGAACATTTTGGACTATCGGAATACGTCGGCCGCTTCAATGAGTTTGATGCAACGCTGGATTTCGACTCAGAAAATATTGAGCAAACAAAACTGGAAGCAATAATTGAGATGAAGTCATTGGACATAAATCACCAGAGCTTGCGAATACAGTTACTAAGCCCGAAGTGGCTTGACCAAGCGAATCATCCGCAGGCCAAGTTAACCTCAGTCGGTTTACGCCAAGTAAGCGAATCAAACTTTGAATTAAACGGCAATCTGGCATGGCGAGGTATTACCAAGCCGATTGTCTTGCAGGTTAAATTCAATGGCGGGGCAAATAACTTATTGACGCGTAAATATACGATTGGTTTTCACGCATCAGGAAGCTTTTTGAGATCAGATTATGGGCTTAAGACTTATCTGCCGATTGTGGGTGATAAGGTTAAGATTGATGTTTATGCAGAGTTTCACTAGTTCTAAGTGTTGTGTGTCTCCGTCACCTTGGCCGCAGAGACTGGTCTAGCCTTCCAGAGCAATTGTAGGAAGCTTGTCACAAGACTTTCTCGAGCACTAGGCCTCTAGTTTTTCCCAGCGGGCAAAACACGCGGCCAATTCGTTTTGCAGTGCTGTTAACTCGTTTGCGGTTTTAGTCACTTCATTCTTGTCCGTTTGATAAAAACCGGGTTCAGCGAGCTTTTGTTGAACCAGATTGATGCTGGTTTCCAGTTTGTCTATTTTCTTTGGCAACTCATCTAGCTCTCTCTGGAATTTGTAGCTGAGTTTCTTAGGCTTAACGACTGCTGCGTTGGCGTTGGTATTCCCGGCTTTTTGCTTTGCTTCTTTTTCGGCGGCTTTAGTAATAACCGATCTTTGATGTAACCAATCATCGTAGCCACCAATGTACTCGCGTACTTGGCCATCGCCTTCAAACGCGATGGTGCTAGAAACAACGTTGTTTAGAAACGTTCGATCATGGCTTACTAACAGCAATGTACCGCTAAAATCCATCAGTAATTGTTCGAGTAATTCCAGTGTCTCGTAATCAAGATCGTTGGTTGGTTCGTCTAACACTAAAAAGTTAAATGGTTGGGTAAATAATTTGGCCAGCATTAGGCGATTGCGTTCACCACCCGACAATTTAGCCGCCGGTGCACGTGCTCTGGATGGGCTAAACAGGAAATCCTGTAAGTAGCCCATAATGTGTTTAGTCTGGCCATTAATGGTTATTTCATTGTTGCCAGAAACGTTGTCTTGCACACTTAGATCGTCTCGAATTTCAGAACGGTGTTGATCTAGATAAGCAATCTGTAAGCCAGTGCCAATTTTGACATGGCCAGATGTCGCTTCATTTTCCCCGGTCAGAATTTTTATTAGGGTTGATTTGCCACAGCCGTTGGGGCCAATTATACCGACCTTGTCGCCACGCAAAATTCGACAAGAGAAGTCATTAATCACGACTTTGTCATCGAATCCGGCGTGTAAGTTCTCAGCTTCGATAACAATTTTCCCTGATTTGCCACCCTGGTTTAGGTTGATGTTCGCAGTTCGTTGCACGTCGCGGCGTTCTTGTCGTTCGGAACGCATTTTTTCCAAAGATCGTACGCGGCCCTCGTTGCGAGTGCGGCGAGCTTGAATACCCTGACGAATCCAAACCTCTTCTTGTGCAAGGCGCTTATCAAACTTGGCATTATGCCGATCCTCTTCTTCTAACCACTTAGCTTTACCGCTTAAGTAAGCCTGAAAATTTCCAGGCCAAGAAGTAATCTGGCCTCGATCTAGCTCTACAATACGAGTACATAGCTTGTCGATGAAGCTGCGATCATGCGAAATGATAATCAGCGTTATGTTTAGGCCCACCAAGAGGTTTTCTAGCCACAGAATTGTTTCGATATCCAAGTGATTGGTGGGTTCATCGAGCAGTAGGATGTCCGGGTCTTTGACTAAGGCTTGTGCCATTAATACGCGACGTTTCATGCCGCCGGACAACTCCTGAAACGGTGTCTCAGGATCGAGGCCAAATTTTGAACATAAGGTTTTCACCTGACGGTCGAGAGACCAAGCGTCGTTTTCGTTGAGTTTCGCATGCAAAGATTCGTCATCTGAGCCAGTGGCGTAATACTTGCCAAGTATCTTGCCGGTATGCTCATCACCCAAGGCGACTACACTGCGAATATCTAAGTTGAGCTTGTGCGGCACCTCTTGGATAAGACGGCCAGTTACAAGATTTTGTTGACGCACGATCTCGCCGTCATCTGGGCCGATCTCGCCATGAATTAATTTCAATAACGTAGACTTCCCCGCACCGTTGCGACCAATTAAACCAATCCGCTCGTTGGGTTCGATAATTAAATCGGCTTGGTCTAGAATAGGATCAGCACCAAAGCTAATAGTGAGGTTTTTTAGGGTAACAAGAGCCATAAAAGGGTATGTGCGGTGGGTGTATAATTAAGGGTCAATTGTGAAACAGGAGTCCCAACTTAAGAGGGACGAGAGTTTAGCACTAATTGCGCCTAATTCCTTTATTCTAAGAGCCCTGAGAAGGGTCTAAACAATATCAATAAGAGATCAAAATGTTAGTAGAGCAAATCGCAGTCAACAATAGTTTACGCAACTACATGTATTTAATCGCTTGCCCAGATACTCTTGAGGCGGTCGCTATTGACCCGCTCGATCATGCTGTTTGCTTGGCAAAAGCGGCGCAATTGGGTTGGACTATACGGGCCGTAATCAATACTCATGAACACTTCGACCATACCGGTGGCAACCAACAGGTGATCGAGGCAACAGGCGCGACGTTATATGCGCACCACGCGGCAATATCAAAAATTGATAATGTCGATGTTGGTTTAAAAGCTGGTGACGCAATTCAGGTTGGAAGCAGTGTTCGGTTAATCGCCATGGACACACCTGGTCATACGTTTTGCCATACCTGCTTGTACTATGAGGGTGGCCTAAGCCGCGAGGGCGATCAAAATCTAGCGCCAGCCTTATTCTGTGGCGATACACTGTTCAATGCTGGCATCGGCAACTGTCACAATGGGGGTGACCCTAAGGTTATGTATCAAACTTTCGCAGAACAGCTTTTTGTTCTACCAGAGCAAACCAAAATTTATCCAGGGCATGATTACATCATCAACAATTTACAGTTCACATTGGACCGAGAGCCCGACAACGCAGCCGCACAAAGTTTGTTGGTCGCTATTCAGCAGTGGAATGGAGAACAGCACTTTGTTTCAAATATTGCGATGGAGCGCCAGGTTAACTCTTTCTTTCGTTTAGACAGCGCAATGATTATTGACACCTTAAAGGCTCAGTTTCCAAATTTATCGGAGTCTCCAACTGAACAAGAAGTCTTTCTAAGGTTAAGGGAACTGCGAAACAGTTGGTAATTGATTATAAGGCTGATTTTAGAAACTAAATTCAAAAATCACTCGTTTGTACTAGAATTTCACAAAAGGCATGCCTATAATGCGCTCCACAAGCACTTGAGGAGCGTTGCAATGGGATTTCTTCCCGTCAGGCTCAGGTGTCGCGGCACGGTTTTTTAGCTATTCTTTAGTTATTTGCCAGTAGCTCGCAATTGCAACGGCGCTCATTTTTCGTTAACTCTCAATTTACACACAGGAGATGAAAGATGAGTATCAACCCATCCAATCCGAATTTTACCGATTATCACGTAGCTGATATTACCCTTGCTGACTTTGGTCGTAAGGAAATTGCCATTGCCGAAACAGAAATGCCTGGTTTGGTTTCTATTCGTGAAGAATTCCGTGCAGCGCAGCCTCTTAAGGGTGCCAAAATCACTGGTTCTTTACACATGACCATTCAAACAGCAGTGTTGATTGAAACATTGATTGCGCTTGGCGCTGACGTTCGTTGGGCTTCATGCAATATTTTCTCTACCCAAGATCACGCCGCCGCCGCGATTGCTGCACAAAACATTCCGGTATTCGCCTTTAAAGGCGAAAATCTAGAAGAGTACTGGGACTACACTCATCGCATTATGTCTTGGGAAGGTGATACCGGTCCAAACATGATTCTAGATGACGGTGGCGATGCCACTATGTTGTTGATTCTTGGTAGCAAAGCTGAGCAAGATATTTCAGTTTTGGATAAGCCCGGCAGTGAAGAAGAGACTTGCCTATTCGCCGCAATTAAAGCGACTCTAGCGAAAGACAATACTTGGTACTCACGCCGTTTGGCGGGTGTTCAAGGTGTTACCGAAGAAACCACCACTGGTGTTGCGCGCTTGTATCAAATGGTAGAAAAAGGCGAATTGCCTTTCCCTGCCATCAATGTAAACGACTCAGTAACCAAGTCAAAATTCGATAATTTATACGGCTGCCGTGAGTCTTTAGTTGACTCGATCAAGCGCGCTACTGACGTAATGATTGCGGGTAAAACGGCTGTTGTTTGTGGTTATGGTGACGTTGGTAAAGGTTCAGCTGCTTCATTGCGTGCCCTTGGTGCAATCGTAAAAGTAACTGAAATCGACCCAATTTGTGCGCTCCAAGCGGCAATGGAAGGTTACCAAGTTGTGACTCTTGAAGATGCAATGGCAGATGCCGATATCTTCGTCACAACAACCGGCAACTACAACATCATTCGTCGCGAGCACATGGACGCAATGAAAGACCAAGCGATCGTTTGTAACATCGGCCACTTCGATAATGAAATCGACGTTGCTGGTTTAGCCGATTGCGAATGGGACAACATCAAAGACCAAGTGGATCACGTGATCTTCCCAGACGGCAAACGTATCATCTTGTTAGCTCAAGGCCGTTTGGTAAACCTAGGTTGTGGAACGGGTCACCCAAGCTTTGTAATGTCTAACTCATTCACCAACCAAACGCTTGCCCAAATCGAGCTATGGACCAAAGGTGATGAGTACCAAAACGACGTATACATCCTGCCTAAGCATCTTGACGAGAAAGTAGCACGCCTGCACCTAGAAAAAATTGGTGTACGTTTGACGACTCTTACTCAAGATCAAGCGGATTACATTAATGTGCCGGTAGACGGACCTTATAAACAGGACCACTACCGCTACTAAAATTTGGGTTTAGAGCTGGGGGCTTTTGCCTCTAATCTCAGTTGCTCTGGTGCTGGGCCTGCCACGTACTAATGTACGCTACTTGCCTGTGCACCAGCGTTCGTCGATCAGAGAAAAAATCCCCGCTCTAAACACTAATTTATTTTCCTAAGATAGCCGTCCCTTTAGGTCGGATTCGGCCAAACTGAAAAGCTCGCCTGAAGCTTAATTTGAGCTGCAAATAGCCAACCTACTTTTATAACTTCATTTCTAAACTGAAGAAATATCATGACAAATAAGACTCCTGATTTGAGTTTTGAGTTTTTCCCTCCTCGTACCGCCCAAGGTTTTGAGAGCTTGGCAAAGGTACACGCCGAGCTAGCGCGTTTTGAGCCCAGTTTCTTTTCCGTGACATACGGCGCTGGTGGTAGCACTGCGCAAGGAACCTTTGACGCTGTTAAGGCGATGCGTGCAATAGGCGCTAATGCTGTCCCGCACATTACGTGTGTTGGCTCTTCGCGCGATGAAATAAAGTCCATCGTTGAGTCTTATCTGGCGATCGGTGTTTCTCGCATGGTTGTTCTGCGTGGTGACCTGCCAGGCGGTATGGTTGAACGTGGCCGATTTAAATATGCCAGTGATTTAGTTTCATTTATTCGCGATCAATTTGGTGACGGACTGCATTTGGAAGTTGCTGCTTATCCAGACTTTCATCCTGAATCACCTTCGCCAAAAGCCGAATTAGAAAACTTTAAACGTAAGGTCGACGCGGGCGCCAATTCTGCCTTAACCCAATATTTTTACAATGCAGATAGCTACTTCGCCTTTGTCGATGAAGCGAGCCGCATAGGTATCGATGTGCCGATTATTCCGGGCATCATGCCGATTACTAACTATTTAACGCTTACCCGTTTTTCAGATATTTGTGGCGCTGAATTGCCACGCTGGATACGCGCGCGCCTCCACCAATACCAAGACGACGAAGCCTCACTAAAGGCATTCGGCTTAGACGTCGTGTCTCATCTATGTTTAGATCTGCTCGACAATGGCGTAGAGGGTTTACACTTTTATGCTCTAAATAAAGTTGAGCCAGTCAAAGAAATTTGCACACGTATTGGGTTTATTCAAAGCGAATAAATCTGAGTATATCTAGAGACCCGTTTAACGAGAGAAAAATGAACTGTACACAACAGCTTAAAGCAATCATGGCGCAACGCATTCTAGTGTTGGACGGCGCCATGGGAACCATGATTCAACGCCACAAGCTAGAAGAAGAAGACTATCGTGGGGAGCGCTTCAAAGACTGGGGGTCCCCGCTTAAAGGCATGAACGATCTATTGGTTTTGACCCAACCAAAAATAATTGCTGACATTCATCGCGAATACTTAGAGGCCGGCGCGGATATTCTTGAGACCAATAACTTTAATGCTACGCCCAGCGACCTAGTTCGTTATGGCTTACAAGATTATGCCCATGAATTAAATTTCGTTGCTGCGAAACTCGCCCGCGCCTGTGCAGATGAATACAGTACAGATGATAAGCCTCGGTTTGTAGCAGGCGTATTAGGCCCTAATCAAAAGACCGCGTCGGTTTCAGTTGATGTTAACGACCCAGGTGCGCGCAAAATAACCTTTGATGAGCTAGTAGAAGATTATTCATTGGCCACCAGAGCCCTAATAGAAGGCGGCGTTGACATCATAATGATTGAAACTATATTCGACACTCTAAATGCTAAAGCCGCTGTGTTCGCAGTGCAAACCGTCTTTGATGAAGACAAAATTGAGCTGCCTATTATGGTGTCCGGCACCATTACTGATCAATCGGGCCGTACTCTAACCGGCCAAGTAACCGAAGCGTTTTACAATAGCTTACGGCATGCAAAGCCACTCACCATTGGCTTGAACTGCGCCTTAGGGCCAGACGATTTACGCCAATATGTGCAGGAAATGTCACGTATCTCAGACGTAGGTGTGTCGGCTCATCCCAATGCCGGACTGCCCAATGAGTTAGGTGAATATGATCTCGAGCCGGAGGAAATGGCTGAGTACATAGAAGAATGGGCGCAGAATCAATTTTTGAATATTGTGGGCGGTTGCTGTGGTTCTTCACCAGAACACATACAGGCGATCGCAATGGCTGTTGCAGATAAAAAACCACGGCCGCTGGCCTCTGTTTAGGAGCATACAAAATGAATCAAACCCCAAAGATGCGCTTATCCGGTCTTGAGCCATTTAACGTCGACGAAAACTCTTTGTTTATCAATGTTGGTGAGCGCACCAACGTCACCGGCTCGGCACGCTTTAAAAAATTAATTAAAGAGCAGGATTATGAAGCCGCCTTAGAAGTTGCTCGTCAACAAGTTGAGAATGGCGCTCAAATCATCGATATCAACATGGATGAGGGCTTGATTGAGTCACAAGAGGTGATGGTAACCTTCCTAAATCTGTTAGCGTCTGAGCCAGATATCTCGCGTGTGCCAATTATGATTGATTCATCTAAATGGGATGTGATCGAGGCCGGCTTAAAATGCATACAGGGCAAAGGGATTGTAAATTCGATTTCGCTGAAAGAAGGCGAAGCGAAGTTTATTGAGCAAGCCAAATTAGTAATGCGCTACGGTGCTGCCGTGATCGTCATGGCGTTCGACGAAGTTGGTCAGGCCGACAGCAAAGATCGCAAAGTAGAAATCTGCACGCGGGCCTATAAAATTCTGACTAAGCAAGTTGGCTTCCCGCCCGAAGACATCATCTTTGACCCAAATATATTTGCAATTGCGACTGGTATCGACGAGCACAATAATTATGCGGTCGACTTTATCGAAGCAACCCGTGAAATAAAACGAACCTTACCGCATGCCAAGATATCTGGTGGCGTGTCTAATGTGTCGTTTTCATTTAGGGGTAATAATCCAGTACGCGAAGCCATCCACTCGGTATTCTTATATCACGCCATTCAAGCCGGAATGGATATGGGGATTGTCAACCCTGGACAGCTGGCCATCTATGAAGATTTGCCAATTGCACTGCGCGATGTGGTAGAAGCCGTGGTGTTAAACACCAACGACGGAGCGACTGAAGATTTACTCGCGATCGCAAACGACTACCTGGGTGATGGCAAACAAGCCGAGAAGAAAGAAGACCTAGAATGGCGTAGCTGGGAAGTAAATAAACGTCTGGCGCATGCCTTAGTTAAGGGCATCACTGAGTTTATCGAAGACGACACAGAGGCAGCGCGTATCGCTGCCGACAAACCATTGGAAGTCATCGAAGGGCCACTGATGGACGGCATGAACATAGTTGGCGATCTATTTGGATCAGGTAAAATGTTTCTACCGCAGGTGGTTAAATCTGCTCGCGTTATGAAAAAAGCAGTTGCACATTTGATGCCCTATATCGAAGAGGAGAAACTTGCCGGTGGGGACGTTTCACAAACCAATGGCAAGATATTAATGGCCACGGT
>CAWUWF010000092.1:0-7623 GCA_963925935.1 uncultured Arenicella sp.
TGAAAATCTGAAACAGATGCCTTCTTTATCTAAACTATTGGTAGCACTGTAACGAAACTGTTGTCTAAAGACAACAGGTTGTTGCCCTATTTGTTGCGCAGACGAGACATTAGACAAATGTCCAAGAAGCGCATAGATGCAGGAACCTTGTCCGCCCCGCCGAATTTTATTGCGTAAAGTTCGCATAAAAACAACAAATCTTTAGATTCTTTGCTGTTACGCCGAACTGGGGAGCTAAGAAGGCCTAATTAGCCCTGGCCAGAGCGCCTATAAAGCTCTGATAATATTGAATTTTCCAAATATTTCACAAACGCTGACATCCAACTTAGATCCACACATCATTATTGGCATTTAAGGCGTTGTCGTCACTGGACCCGACATTAATCACGCCGCGGGGTTCAATCAGCATCACTTGAACTTCATCCTCAGACCAAAGGCCTATGCTCCACTCCTTTTGGCACCACAAGCATCTCGCAGGCAGAGATTTCGACCGAACCATCTCTAAAGTCAATAGTCAGCTCCCTTTAAGACAATAGACGTTTCGTCGGTCTGTTGATACTGGCGCCAGACAAAGAGTGCTTCTGGATTAGATTGCTTGGTGAATATTCCACGTGCCCGACTTTTAAATAAATACCTTGAGCATGCTTATTATTCGAGCTTGGAAGCCCACAGCGCTAGTTTGTGCTTCATTGTGAGCATAGAAACCTGATCTGGTGCGAGTGGCACTATCATCTTGTCGTGCACTAACAAACGATAAAGGTATTCTATTTTGTCGCTTGCCGAATCGGTGGCCTCAAATTTCACCACGCCCCTATTCTCTCCGTAGTGCATTCCGACTCGAATTGCTTTCTTTAGCAACTCTTTTTCGTTTTTCAATTTCGACATAATTTCTCTATCGGCATGTTGTCAAGAGTCTCTAATTAGAATCTCTTTGTTCTGTTGCTTGCAGGCATAGTAAACATAAAACCAAAGCGTAACAAACCTCTAAATCGCAAACCCCGCCAGAAGCCATAAAGGCTTGAAGCCTAACTCACATTTAACAATGTGAATTCTACCAATTCACTCAGAATCAATCTTTTCTGCATGCCGATATAAGCGAGCTACTAATCCGTCGAATATGACCCGCTCTTGTGCACTAAAACAGGCCAATAAACGATCTTCATAAGCATAGGACACAGGGACGATCTGGCTATAAATATCTTCACCTGTTTCAGTTAAGGTTAAATTTTGCCGACGCCTATCATTCGCGTCTACGGTTCGCGACACCAAGTGCCTATTAAGCAACTTGCTGATAGAACGGCTAACGATGGATTTTTCAACCTGGGTTTTAATCGATACCTCCTCGGCAGACGAACCAGCATATTCACCCAACACCGCCATAATTCGCCACTCGGTAATCGACAATGCAAATTTGTTTTTATAGGTTTGTGCGATTATCGCGCTTAAACGATTGGACAGGATAGAAATCCGATACGGCAGAAATCGCTCCAAATTCAATATTGATGGTTTTAGTTGTTTCATATTGGTCAAGGTTTTGTCGGCGTCGGCTATAAGGAAAGTAACAAAGCAAGCGAACCAATATTGCATTTAGTTGCAATACCAACTATTATTAGTTGCGCTAGCAACTAGTTTACTGTGTTTGCCCGCTGCATAACAGCCCTAAACATATTGGGGCGCCCTTAATTAAATTGGCGATGCCCATAAACAGTAAGAGCAGTTGCACTTAGCTATTACAAACAATTTACAACTAAGCCATAAAGCGCTTAGCATCAGGAGAAAAACATGAGTGATTTATTTGAAAATCCAATGGGGCTATGTGGATTCGAATTCATTGAATTCTCGGCCTTAGAAAAGGGAATTCTAGAACCGATTTTTGAAATGACCGGTTTTACCAAAGTCGCAGAACATCGCTCTAAAGATGTGCATCTTTTTCGCCAAGGCGGCATCAACCTACTGATTAACTATGAGCCCAATAGTAATGCATACTATTTTGCCCAAGAGCATGGCCCATCAGCCTGCGGTATGGCATTCAGAGTTAAAAACTCTCGTATAGCCTACGAACGTGCGCTTGAATTGGGTGCGCAACCAATCGATGTGCCCGTCGGACCAATGGAGCTGCGCTTACCTGCAATTAAAGGCATCGGTGGCGCACCTCTATATCTAATTGATCGCTATGAAGATGGCTCGTCAATTTATGATATCGACTTTAACTTTATAGAGGGTGTCGATCGCAATCCTGTTGGTTGCGGCTTCAATGTGATCGATCACCTGACGCACAATGTTTATCGTGGTCGCATGGACTATTGGTCCAATTTTTATGAGTCATTATTTAATTTTAGAGAAATTCGCTATTTCGATATTAAGGGCGAGTACACCGGCCTACTGTCCAAAGCCTTAACCGCCCCAGACGGTCTTATCCGTATTCCTTTAAATGAAGAAGCATCTAAGGAAACAGGACAAATTGAAGAATTTTTAATGGAATACAATGGCGAAGGCATTCAGCACATCGCATTTTCCTGCGATAACTTACTCGAATGCTGGGATAAACTAAAAGCTCAAGGTACGCCATTTATGACAGCACCGCCTGAGACTTATTACGCAATGTTAGACCAGCGCTTACCTGGACATGGCGAGCCAATTGATGAGTTGCAATCGCGCGGCATCTTGCTCGATGGCACCACTGAGAATGACGAGCCTCGACTGCTGCTACAAATATTTTCTGCCACGCTGATTGGCCCTGTTTTCTTTGAATTCATTCAGCGCAAAAAGGATGATGGTTTTGGTGAGGGGAACTTCAAAGCCCTATTCGAATCGATCGAACGCGATCAGATTGAACGCGGTGTCATCAATGCTAAACCCTGATCTGATACTCAGCTAAAATTTAACGATAGGACTTCTCCATGTTACAACTTAATCAAACCCATAACCCTGACTTAACCAGTTGGGTAGCCTCTGCCAACTCTGGCGATTGCGATTTCCCAATCCAGAATCTACCTTTCGCGATTTTTCGCGTTAAGGATTCGGAACAAGCGTTTAGGGCCGGTGTTGCGATTGGTGACCAGATACTAGACATGGCTGCGGCCGCTGAAACAGGCTTATTTTCAATCAATTTGGAAGATGCCTTAGACGCTCTTTCAGATACTTCGCTAAATCGTTTTATGCAGATGGGTAGTTCGGCCTGGACTGGTATTCGAAGCGCCCTATCAAGCATGCTTAGCAGCGATTCAGAGCATCAAGCCACGCTTAGCGAATGCCTAGTAAATCAGAGTGATGTTGAATACTCTTTACCCGCGCAAATCGGCGACTACACTGACTTTTACACATCCATCCATCACGCCACCAACGTTGGTAAATTATTTCGCCCAGATAACCCATTGCTACCCAATTACGAATGGATACCGATTGGCTATCATGGCCGCTCGTCTTCGATCGGAGTAAGTGGCCAGGAGTTTCACAGGCCAAAAGGCCAACTCAAAGCGCCAGATGCAGACGCACCGGTGTTAGCACCCTGCAAACGACTCGACTACGAACTAGAGGTTGGTGTTTTTGTTGGCCCTGGCAATGAATTAGGCAGCGCAATACCCATTGACCAAGCTGAAGACCATGTGTTCGGTCTTTGCCTATTAAATGATTGGTCGGCGCGTGACATTCAGGCCTGGGAATATCAACCACTGGGTCCGTTTCTGTCAAAGAGTTTTGCCAGCACAATTTCGCCCTGGCTGGTTACCATGGAAGCTCTGGTGCCGTTTCGCAAGGCTTGGTTACGCGATGCGCCACACCCCCAGCCACTAAGCTATTTAGACTCAGAAACTCTAAGAGGGTCTGGCGCGGTTGATATGAAACTGGAGGTCCTGATAGAAACTCAAGGCATGCGCGATGCTGGCTTAGCTGCGCAGCGCATAGGCTTGAGTAATTTTGATGAGTCGTTTTGGTCTGTGGCACAAATGGTCACTCACCACTCGGTCAACGGGTGTAACCTTAAAGCTGGCGATTTGCTCGGCAGCGGCACAATCTCAGGCACCACCGACAATAGCTATGGCGCACTACTCGAAGCAACCGTAGGTGGCAAACATCCGATCACCCTCAACAATGGAGAGCAGCGCACCTTCTTAGAAGATGGCGACGCTATTATATTGAAAGCATGGTGCGACAATGAAACCAACGTGCGCATTGGCTTTGGTGAAGCAAAAGGGTCGGTGTTGCCAGCCAATTGAATCAGAATCTAAGCTTACTTAGGGCCAAGAACCATTATGAAGATCGAAAAAATACACCATGTTGCCTATCGCTGTCACGATGCCAAACAAACTGTTAATTGGTATGTGAAAAACCTTAAAATGGATTTCGTACTGGCGATCGCCGAAGATCGTGTGCCATCCACTGGCGCTAAGGACCCGTATATACATGTTTTTCTAGACGCGGGTAACGAAAATGTCTTGGCATTCTTCGAGCTACCCACGCAGCCTCCTATGGGGCGCGATGAAAATACCCCTGAATGGGTACAGCATATCGCGTTCAAAGTTAAGGATATGGACACCCTACTGGAATTTAAAGATCACTTAGAAAGTAATGGGGTCGAAGTACTCGGCGTCACCAACCATTCAGTTTTTCACTCAATCTATTTCTTCGACCCGAACGGGCACAGACTAGAACTAGCAGCTCCCGATAGCGCCGAGAGAGAAAAGATAGATCGTCTAGATCAGGTCAAATGGGATATGTTGGAGGAATGGTCTAAGACCAAGCGAGCGCCTAAACACGCAGCCTGGATGCACGAAGACAATTTCAAAGCTCTGGATTAACATTCAACGTAAATAATCGCTAAGCTAATAACAGCGGCAATAACCAAAGCACCAATAATTTAGGTCCTAATTAAGGAACGCAAACAAATATGCTTAAACTATCTACCTACTTTCGTAGTACCGCCGCTTACCGCATACGCATTGCTCTACAATTAAAGGGTTTGCCACACGAGTTGCTGGCAGTACATCTGATGAAGGATGGTGGCGAGCACAAAACGGCCGCTTACCTCGAAAAAAACCCAAGCGGCCTAGTCCCTATTCTGGAAACCGAGGACGGAATCATTGCGCAGTCATTGGCTATTATTGAGTACCTCGAAGAAGTCTATCCTGAAACCAGTTTACTACCAGGCAGCGCAATCGATCGTGCCTACATTCGTTCTATATCGCAATCCATTGCCTGCGACATACACCCGCTTAATAATTTAAGGGTTCTACAATACCTCACAGGAGAAATGGGGCTAGATGACGCTGCCAAGAATACTTGGTACCAAAACTGGATCGCCACAGGTTTCACCGCTATTGAAACTAACTTGGCCCGCAGCCAGGATACGGGCTTGTTTTGCTTTGGCGATACTCCAAGCATGGCCGACTGCTGCCTAGTCCCTCAGGTCTATAACGCAGAACGATTTAATTGCCCAATGGATGCCTACCCAACAATCGTGCGCATCACTGAGCATTGCCTTAGCCTGCCGACGTTTATCGCGGCAACACCAGATAAACAGCCCGACCATCAGTGATAGGCCCTTGTCTACTCTAAGCAAGGGCCTTTAGCGCGAGACCACGCTCGTGCAAAGCTAAGTATGTTTACAAGCCGGCTTCTAATGCTTAATTCAGGTTAAAGCATATGGTTTAAATAGATCGCCGCATCTCGAACATCGAAAATAAATGAGAAAATTATCACTAAGGTAATTACCCCTGACCAAATGGAGAATGCACTTCGTTCACCTAAAAACGGCCGTTTAGTGAGAAGTTGATATAAAGCCGGTGACCAGCAAATCACGTGCGCCGAAGCAATCAACCCCGATAGCGAAGCAAGCCCCAAGCCTGACGTTAACACGGCGCTAAGCACCATACCCGCCAGAAATCCACCCACTACCCAGCGCGCTAAAGGATGTCGCCTAACGAAGAACAGGCCAACAGCAAAACTGGCGACCATAAACAGTATCCAGATTTGCACCCACTGTGGGGTGTGTGCCATTGCGTCGCCATTGAATATTTCTAGCGCACCATGACCAAGTTCATAAGTCTGGGCCGCAGGTAATTCAGCTTGCGCGAATACCGATGCTACTAAACTTAAAAAAATTATTGTCAGGCCTGTGATTGTTATATTTTTCATGCTGCTCCTCTATTGTGTTTTTATTGTTCTAACAACGCCGCCAGCTGCTGCAAGACAACTCAGCTACTGCAAGACAACATAGAACAACCTACTTTGGTTCTTGCCCAATCGGGTCGTTTGCTCGCATAGTGTTGCATATCAGGCTGTTCGGCATATGGGTTTCTAAATAATTCCAGTAGTTCTTGAACCATGCTGTAGTCACCTAAATCGGCTTTATCAATGGCCTGTTGAGCTAAATAATTTCGAAAAACATATTTCGGATTTACCGTATTCATCGAAGCTTGGCGCTGTTCAAAGGGCAGACCATCTTGCGCCAGTCTATGTTGATACTTCTCAAGCCAATTATTCACCGCCAAAATGAAGTCACTGTTATGTGACTCAGGCTTGTAATAAGCTTCTCGCAGATCTGTATAGCTTAGCCTAGGAGCAGATGCCAGCAATCGATAAAAAATCGCCATGTCGGTTTCCTCAACAATCATCAGGCTTTCTAAATCGCTAAATAATTGTTGATCCTGTGGTTTGAAATCAAGTAGCCCCAACTTAGCCACCATCATCGCGCGCGATTGATCTTGGTAATTACTTTGAAATTTCTCCAAGGCCGCTTCCAGAGGCTTTGTCTCTTCAATCAAGGGATACAAAGCATTGGCAAGTTGATAAAGGTTCCATAGCGCAATGTTCGCTTGCTCGCCGTAACGATAACGACTGTTTTGAGCGTCAGTCGTATTGGGTGTCCATTGCGGATCGTAGTTGTCCAGCCAGCCATAGGGGCCGTAGTCTATGGTAAGACCGAGTATCGACATATTGTCGGTATTCATAACACCGTGCACAAATCCAACACGCATCCAATGCATGACCATGGTCGCTGTGAGCTCACATACTTGGTTAAACCAAGCGGCATAGATTTCTTTGCTGGCTACTTCAAATTGATTTTCAAGTTGGGCAAAGTGGTGATGAATAGTAAAATCAGCAAGCTGCCGTAATTCATCAAGCTCCTTGCGCGCAGCAAAAATCTGAAAACTGCCGAAACGAATAAAACTTGGGCTGACCCTACACACAACGGCACCGTCTTCGTATTCAGGATGACCGTCGTAGAGCATGTCGCGCATTACTTTTTCGCCAGTATTTACCAAGCTCAGTGCGCGTGTAGTAGGCACACCCAGGTGATACATAGCTTCACTACATAGGAATTCACGTACCGAAGAACGCATTACGGCCAATCCGTCGGCGGTACGAGAATAAGGAGTCGCACCCGAACCCTTGAGTTGGATTGCCCAGCGCTGCTCGGCTTGATTACTTACTTCGCCCAAATTAATCGCCCTGCCGTCCCCAAGCTGGCCCGCCCAATTGCCAAACTGATGACCGCCATAACACATTGCGTAAGGCTGCATTCCATCCATTAACGCATTTCCAGAGAACAAATTGAGGAAGTCACCGCTTTGGCAGTCTGCGTCAGACAGGCCAAGCAATTTAGCTACTTCACTGGCATGCGCT
>CAWUWF010000093.1:0-7740 GCA_963925935.1 uncultured Arenicella sp.
TTGACAATTTGCTTGCCCTGCCAGCTAGCCTGCCACTTGGGGTTTTCAATTTCACCACCCAAACCCGGCGTCTCACCATGCTCATAAAAGGTAATGCCCGAGACCGTGATCGCGTCTTTTTCGAGGGCCAAAAAGCCGTACATGGTTGACCATAAGCCATAACCTTTTACTGGCAAAATAATTTTTTCCAATTGATCGCCTTTGCTTACTAAATAGACACTAGCGTATTTAGATCTTCCGCCGCCGAGTTTGGCTATATCTTGATCGCGGTCAAGCTCCACTCTATATGCCGAGTCTTTACTTGCCTTGCGCTGGTCAAAGGTACTGGCATCAACCGCATCAGTATAATCGCCACTTTGCATATCAACGACACGCGTTTCTATTTGGGTGAATAATTCATCAACCGATTTATTCTTCATATCGATGCCTGAAACGGCAAGAATATTTTTCTTTTTATCCAACAGCTTATTTACCACCTGCCTTGGTTTTAACAGGGTGGCAGCGGTTGAGACAATTATCGAACAAACCAAACATAAGGCTAGAGCGACCGCTAGTGTTTTAAACATGCTGTCATTAGGCAAGCTTAAAAAGCCTGTTTGAGTACGGCTATTTTGCATAGCGACGCTCCCTTCTACGGATATTGGCTTGTACAACAAACCAATCGATCAATGGCGCAAATAAGTTAGCGAATAAAATGGCCAGCATAATCCCTTCAGGAAAAGCGGGATTAACTACCCGAATTAACACTGTCATCAGACCAATTAAAAAACCATACCAGAAACGGCCGACGTCTGTCATAGACGCACTGACCGGATCAGTGGCCATGTAAACTGTCCCGAAAGCCAGACCCCCAATAACAAAGTGCCATATTGGGGTAAGCGAAAACATCGGGTTAGTGTCGCTTGGAAAGGCATTAAACAATAACGCGGTGGCAACCACGCCGGCCACTACACCAACCATTATTCTCCAAGAAGCGATTTTGGTTAGAAGCAAAAATGTTGCACCAATACCGATTGCTATCAATGACGTTTCGCCGATAGAACCGGCGATATAACCAGTTAATGATTGTTGTATCGTGAAACCTGCGTCAGTCAAAGCTTGCATGCCACCACTGGCGGCGACGCTAAGCGCAGTAGCGCCGGTATAGCCGTCAACGGCAACCCAAACCGCATCACCAGACAACTGAGCCGGATAGGCAAAGTATAGAAAGGCACGGCCGGTGAGCGCTGGATTCAAGAAGTTTTTACCGGTCCCACCGAACACTTCTTTACCAATAACAATGCCGAAGCTGATACCTAGGGCGGCCTGCCATAATGGTAGTGAGGCAGGCACAATCAAGCTGAATAAAATAGAGGTTACGAAAAAACCTTCGTTAATCTCGTGGCCACGGACAGACGCAAACAAAACTTCCCAAAAACCACCAACGATAAATACCGTGGCATAAATAGGGAACCAATACCAAAAACCATGCCAAAAATTATCCCAAACACTGCCAGGATCAATGCCAATGTTCGACAGGGTCAGTATATCACCACGCCAACCGACAACTTCAGTCAACCCCATGCTTGCCATCATTGTATTTGCTTGTAAACCAACGTTATAGCAACCGATGGCGACACAAGGCATAGCCGCCAACCATACGTAAATCATCACCCGCTTTAGATCAATTCCGTCTCGAACGTGGTTACGCCCTTGATTTACATCGGCCGGTGAGTAAAAGACCGTGTCAATTGCCTCATATAAAGCATAGAACTGTTTATATTTACCGCCGGCAGAGACATGCGGATATATCTTGTCTAGAGTGTTGCGCAATAAAGACATTATCCTTCCCTCTCTATTTGGCTAAGCGTAGTTCTCAATACAGGGCCAAAGTCGTGTTTACCAGGGTCAACAAATGAGAACAGTGCCATATCTTCTTCAATCAGCTCCAAACAACCGAGTTGTTGAGCTGTATCGGTATCTTTAACCAAGATTGATTTAATTAGTGGCGTCGGCAAAATATCTAAAGGCATCATTTTTTCGAACACGCCAATTGGAACAATTGCTCGCGGACTGCCATTCTGAGAGCTCGTTATTTCGAATGCTCTGGGCCTAAATATACTCGACACGAAAACGTTTAAGGCAGAAAATCGCTTCGCGCCGGGCGCAATCCAACCCATAAATTCCCTGTCATCATTCTCTTCTATCACAGACACCTGGACATCGTAACGGCCAAGAAAGTCAAAGTGGCCAACTGCGATATGACCATTGAAAACCGAACCGCTAATTACTCGCGATCTACCTTCAATCATACGCCCTTGGATTAAGTCAGAAACCTTGGCACCTAATCGTGTTGTAAAAACTCTCGGAGAATTTACTAAGGGGCCACCCAAAGCAACATAGCGTTCCACCCACAACTGCCCATCAACAAATAACTTGCCAATCGCAATCACATCTTGATAAGCAATGGTCCAGACTGTCTTTTTTGCATTAACCGGGTCAATATTATGGATGTGCGTGCTACTTAGACCTGCCGGATGCGGCCCGGAAAAAGTAGCCACCGTGGCGTTATCCGCCGTCAAACCAGACAACAGAGCGTCATCCGCTTGACAGACATAGACAGGCACACCGAACCGGCTAAGCACAGTCACACCATTCAGGAAGTCGCTAGTATGCTGTTTGATAATTAACTGAGGATCAACTGCCAATGGATTAGTATCCATGGCATTTACAAATATCGAGTTAGCAACAGAATCGACAGCTGGCACTTTGCCATAGGGACGAGTCCGCATTGCAGCCCACTGACCAGATTTTTGTAGGGTACTTCGTACCTGCTCAGCAGATAAACTACCTAATTCAATTTCTGTAGTTTTATCAAACTGCTCATAATCATCACCGTCGACATCTATTTCGACTGAAATTAGAGCACGCTTAGCACCACGATTGATTGAATTGACTACCCCTGATGCAGACGAGGTAATTACCACGCCGGGATTCTTCTTATCTTCGAATAGAGGCGTTCCGACTTTTACACGATCGCCGCTCTGAACCAGCATGGTTGGCTTAAGCCCGACGTAATCGTTGCCTAACACCGCCGCAGAATTAATCGTACTGGCGGAGTCTATTCGCTCATCTGGTCTTCCTTTAAGAGGAAGACTAAGACCTTTCTTTAGTTTAAAAAACAATGATAACCTCTGCACATGGCATGCCTGCGATCGCCTTGGCGCATGCAATTTAAAAACACTTTATAATTCCGGTTCGAGCTGATACAACTGACTTTACTTGTTCTCTATATTACCCTTTTTTCATCCTCGAGAGGACTTATGAAAGGAGCAAGGCGCCCAAGTATTTTTTTCACTCGCTTAATGGGCGCACATTATACAACTTTGACCTTCTTGGGCAACCACTACTTCAATCGCTTGTATGCCAAACTTAGTCTTTTATTGGCAAATATTTGGTGATCATTAGTTTAAAGCTTTATGCTAAGCTCAGACTCAGTATTGTAGACGCACCGATAACAGCTTTCGACGGTACTTAACTGCAAACCCTAACCTTAGCATCGTTTACGGTTCTTTGAATCATTGAGGCACAAGCCTCTAGGAGATTACTCTATGAACTTTGAGAAAGTTTTATTCGCATTCTTCATCATTCTCGCCCTGTCTCTGAATTTTGGCTTTTTTATTGGCGATATCTCCGATTCAGCACACCATCACCCCTACGAGCTTTTTGCGGCACTCGTGGTTAGTCTTATTTGCACCCTGATGAAGTTTGGCGACCGTACTCAATTCGGATCTACTGTTCTGGCCTCCAGTCTGGTGGTTGATTTGCAGTTAATCGCTGCTGTGCTCTACTGGTGGTCATCGACTAATGGGGTCGATGGGACGATATCGGCAAATGCGATGGCTAGCATCACATCTTTGGCGGGCGGTGCGCTGATCGCCAATATGCTTTCGGTCGTGTTGCTAATAATTGAAACAAGCCAGGTACGTAGATAGAGCTTGAGTTGATCTTGACCTTTCCTTATATACCGCTATGCAAATGCGCCAAACGTGATTGCATCGCATTTATTCTGAGGCGTGCTGAGTAAAATGTCTGACGTTTTTTTCTTAGTCCTGCGCCGACTGCGAATACCACTCATTTTACTTGTGACGGTCTATGCAGTAGCCACCCTAGGCATGACCCTTATACCAGGGATTGACCCCAACGGTCAGCCTTGGCATATGAGTTTTTTTCACGCCTTTTATTTCGTCAGCATTACTGCGACCACAATTGGCTTCGGCGAAATCCCCTACCCCTTTACTGATACTCAACGCGCGTGGGCATTAATCTGCGCTTACACTTCGGTTGTGGCATGGTTGTACGCGATTGGCAATATGCTGAAACTGCTACAAGACCCCACATTTATAAATGCAATTGCAGAACGAACCTTCGCAAAAAACATAAAGGATATCGATCAGCCTTTTTACATTATCTGCGGTTACGGCGAGACCGGCATGTTTATAAACCAAGGCTTGTCTCAACTGGGCATACAAACAGTGATTATTGAGCGTAATCATGAGCGTACTAATTCTTTAGAACTAGAAGACTTGAGCCTGCCAGCGATTATTCTAAATGCAGACACCACTGACCCACGCAATTTGGAGTATGCAGGCTTACACCATGGCAAATGCGCCGGAATCATCGCTGTTACAGAGGACGACCACACTAATCTGATGGTCGCTGTGGCGAGCAAACTGTTGAACAAAAAGGTACCGGTGATTTGTCGATCAGAGATTCAGGATGAAGCCGATAACATGGCCTCCTTTGGAACCAACGTAATCGTCAACCCTTTTCTGATTTTTGCCAATCGATTAAATTTGATGGCCCACGACCCGTCCCTTCATCACATCCAGAACTGGTTTATCAATCAGCATAGCGCACAACATTTGACCGAAAGACCGCTACCTAAAGGCTTATGGATCATTTGCGGGTTCGGCCGACTCGGCAAGTCGATTGAAGCAATATTAGCCAAAGATGGTATTGAAATGGTGGTGATAGATCCAGACCTAATTCAAAGCGGGGCGCCCGAAGGAAGCATAGCAGGCCGTGGCACTGAGGCCAAGACCTTGCTCGAAGCGGGTATTAGCGATGCAAGCGTGATTGTCGCTGCCAGCAATGATGATGCAAACAATCTTTCGGTGATGATTACGGCACATCAAATAAATAAGCAAATTTACACGATAGGTCGAGTTAATGATGAAGAAAACCAGAGCTTATTCACGCAAGCCAACTGCGATTACATCATGCGCCGCAGCCAATTGGTTGCGAATGAAGTTTTAACATCAATTTCTAGGCCATTAGTATCAAAATTCATTAAATACTCAAGTAGTTTGAAGGATGATAGTACTGAACGGCTTATTGAAGAAATTGATAAACTCACCGGTCGGCACGATCCGATCACGTGGCGATTACTGTTAAATGCGGAACAAGCTCCTGCTTTAGCAAGCCATTTGGAACAGGGGCTGCCTCTTAGCGTCGGGCAGATTTGCCAAAACGAGTTGCTGCCACGTAGTCGTTGCTTGCCATTATTGTTGCAACGAGGAAGCGTCAGCCATCTACTTCCAAGTAGTGACACACAGCTAATGGTGGATGATGAATTGCTTGTCTGTGGCAAGAAACGTAGCCTATTACTACCTCAGCGCTTACGTGAAAACAACGAACTAATCGATACTTTAATCAATAAAAACCCACGCCATATCCCACTACTTAGATGGTGGCGGCGTAACGCATCTGCGCGCAAGCTAAAGGCCGATCAAGTTTCCAAACCTGATGCCTAGCCCAACGCCTTGGTGGAGCACCTACCCCTTGCATCTTTATTATTAATCTATTCTTATCATAACGAAAATATGAGCATCGAAAAACTTGAGCAGCTTCAGCAACGCTTGGATCAAATAATTTTAGGCAATCCATTAGCCACAAAACTATCAGTCATATGCTTGCTTGCAAGAGGTCATTTATTAATTGAAGATATTCCCGGTGTTGGTAAAACTACATTAGCCCACGCTCTGGCTGATCTATTTGGCCTTCCCTTTAAGCGAGTTCAGTTCACCAGCGACTTGTTGCCCACCGACATTATCGGCATGACTATTTTCGACATGGACAGCAAAAAGTTCCTGTTCAAAAAGGGCCCCTTATTCACATCTACTCTGCTGGCTGATGAAATCAATCGCGCCACGCCCAAAACGCAAAGTGCTTTATTACAAGCAATGGAAGAGCAACAGGTATCGGTCGAGGGCCGTCAAATAGATCTGCCTGACCCGTTTTTTGTAATCGCCACACAAAACCCACTGGAACAGAGTGGCACATTTCCGTTGCCGGAATCGCAATTAGACCGTTTTTTAATGCGCCTATCTCTGGGTTACCCAAGCGCCAGGTTTGAAAAAACATTGCTCCGTCAACATAGTAAAATGATGTCTAAAGAGGCCTGTGATAAACAAGCATTATTCAGCAATACCGAGTTAAGCAACTTGATTGCCGCTGTCGATGATATCCATGTTAGCGATGCTTTAATCGATTACCTACAGAGTTTACTCAGCAAAACGAGGAATAATGGAAAATTTTTAACAGGCCTATCACCGCGCGCCGGACTACAATGGCTACAAGCTGCGAAAGCATTAGCGATGGTTGAAAAACGTGACTCAGTTTTACCAGAAGATATAAAGACATTGGCTCCTTATACCGCAGCACATCGACTGCATTGCAATGATGGATCGGATACCTTGATAGAGCTCGCGGCCATTATCGAACAAACTGAAATTCTTTAAGCCGAGTTTAAGCGTGACGCATTCAGCCACTGTCAGTAAGCTGCTCAAGTATTGTTACTCGCCAAGCAATGTACCTAATTGTGTTGACCCACACCTGGCCGGAATTAGATAATGCCCGAGTTTGAGATTGGCCGACGCGAACTCTATATAATACCAACTCGAGTCGGCTGGTATTTTTCGCTGATCCTGCTTTCCCTGTTTGCGATCGCGGTAAAATATGACAACCAGTCGGCATTTATGATGCTGTTTGTTTTGGCCTCGCTAGGCATGGTGGCGATGCTCTACACACATAACAATGTGATTGGATTAAGCATGAACAGCGTGCCATCACGATCGATATTCCTCGGCGAAACCGCAATTTTTCCAATTCAAGTCTTCAATCACAGCGACTCTTCACGCAGGGCAATATGGTTGGTTTGCGACGACTTTCATCAGCTATTAGATCTACCCGCTGGCGAACATAAACTGGCCGAACTGAAGTTGCCTACCTTGAGCCGCGGCTATCTAAATTGCTCGCCTATCATCATCACTTCACAATTCCCAATCGGCATCTTTTTTTGTTGGACAAAGCGGTTTCAGGCTGGGCAACGTTGCTTGGTGTATCCGCAGCCATTAGATATTACGCCGTTACCGCCCAGTGGCGAACACAGTAGCGAGTATCAAGCGCGCGCATCAGTGCAATCAAACGCCGAAGATTATAGTGGCATGAAGCCTTACCAAGCCGGCGACCGATTACGCGACGTGCACTGGCCTTCATTAGCAAAAACTCGAAAGCTGGTTACCATTGAACACCAAGATCAAAATAGCAGCTCGATAAATCTAAGTTGGTTTGCGCTACCCGCGCATATGGATATAGAAGACAAACTCAGCCAGCTGTGCTTCTGGGTTACTCGTGCGCAAAGGGATGGTGCGCGCTATCAACTCGAGATGCCAAATCATACTGTGGCGTATAGTTCCG
>CAWUWF010000094.1:0-10438 GCA_963925935.1 uncultured Arenicella sp.
ATTGAAAACCACGTCCGATTGGGGTAATAAAATTCGCAATGCGGTTACGAACTAACAAGAAAGGTAAATGATGAGTACGACTGTGAAACCCAATGACGATCCGGTAAAAACCGACAATGTAGATCCGCATGAGATTAAGAAATTCGAAGATCTCGCTTCTCGTTGGTGGGACCCTGAGAGCGAATTTCGGCCACTGCATGCGATCAACCCTTTACGTACTCAGTATATAAACCTGCATTCACCGGTGAAAGGTTTAAAGGTTTTAGATGTAGGCTGCGGTGGGGGGCTGATTAGTGAAGCGCTGGCCGAATTTGGAGCACAGGTGACCGGTATTGATATGGGAGACGCGCCCCTAAGTGTCGCTAGGCTGCATTTACTGGAGAGCGGCAATAAAGTAGAGTATCTAAAAATTACCGCAGAACAATTAGCAGAACAGCGGCCTGGCCAATACGACATCGTAACTTGTTTAGAAATGCTAGAACACGTTCCCGATCCAAGCCTGGTGATAAAGGCTTGTAGCGAACTGGTTAAGCCTGGTGGCGATGTTTACTTTTCGACCATTAATCGCAGTCCAAAAGCATGGCTAATGGCGATTGTTGGCGCAGAATATATCCTTAACCTGCTGCCCAAAGGCACTCACGAATACAGCAAATTGATAAAGCCTTCTGAATTAGATGCATGGTCTAGAGCCGCGGGACTGCAAACCCAAAAAATGGTGGGGCTACATTACAACCCGATAACCCAAGGCTATAAACTGGCGGCCGGGGTTGATGTTAACTACATGATTCACACCATCAAGCCAGCTTAGCCTGCCACCAATAAATCATAAATGAAGCTCAAAGCACTATTATTAGACCTAGATGGTACCTTGGTTGATACCGCGCCGGATATGGTTGGTACATTAAACCGCCTGCTGCGCAATCATGGCCAAGCACTCGCAGATGAAAGCGCAGCAAGCAAACTGGTCTCTAACGGGGCTAGAGCGTTGATAGAGTTCGGTTTTTCAAAGCCCTTGGAAGAAGCTCACACCTTAGATTTGATCGCCCAATTTCTCAGCGATTATGCCGAACATGTTGCAGACCAAAGTGAGTTGTATACAGGCATGGCTGAAGTCTTGGATTTGTGCGCTGAAAATAATATTGTATGGGGAGTGATTACCAACAAGCCCTTGGAATTAAGCAGAGCTCTACTAGAGGGTTTAGGAATATTAAATAGTTGCAGCATTCTATTAGGCGGCGATAGCTTGCCGGTTAAAAAACCAGATCCGGCGCCTATGCTGCACAGTTGCATGGTGCTTAATCTAGCCCCAAGTGAATGTCTTTATGTAGGTGACCACGAGCGCGATATTTTAGCAGGCAAAAATGCCGGAATGGACACCGCAGCCGCCTTATGGGGTTATATCAACGAAGATCAGAACCCTACCGATTGGGGCGCATCCTATATGGTGAATGAGCCCAGTGGGCTGATGCAACTGGTACAAGAAAAGATCGCGAGCAAGCGTTAAGTGCAAGAACTACTTCACACTTTTTTTGCAAACATCGGGATTCGCCTTAGTAGTGATGCACTACTGGTGATTGTGTCTGTTTTGTCCCTTGTTTTGGGTTATTTTTTGGCCAAGCTTATCCATCGGCGACAATTGAAGGCTCAACAAAATGTGGCGGCCCAAGCTCTTGAGACGCAACGTAAAGATGATCTTAGCTTTTTTGATGACCAGCTCGACCAACTCAGCCATACCTTCAGCTCATTGTCTCAACAAGCGTTAAGCAACAATAGTGATTCATTTCTGACTTTAGCAAAACAAAGCTTCTCGCAACTTCATTCAAGCTCAACCAGCGAGTTAAAAGCAAGTGAAAAGAGCTTTGCCGATTTAATCAAACCGATTCAACAATCAATTTCCGATACCGATGCCCAGCTAAAAAAGCTAGACGTCGACCGTAAATTGACAGAAGTGAAGTTTGGCGAGCAAGTTTCGAACTTACTCGATTCCCAAAGTAATTTACAGTCCGAAACGCGAAATTTGGTGACGGCCTTACGCCGCCCAGAAGTTCGTGGTCAGTGGGGTGAACTCAGTCTGAAACGATTGGTCGAACTTGCGGGCATGTCCGAACACTGTGACTTTGATGAACAAATAAGCGTCACAACGGCCGAAGGTCTATTACGACCTGACATGCTTATACACTTACCCAGTGAAAGGCAATTAGTGGTTGATGTTAAAACCCCCTTAGATGCGTATTTGTCTGCCGCAGAATCTAGCGATCCTGATCAGCAAAAAACGTTTTTGGTCCAGCACCACAAAAATGTGAAGCAACGTATTAAGGAGCTGAGTCTAAAGCAATATTGGCAACAATTTGAGCGCTCACCGGACTTTGTTATTTTGTTTATTCCCGGAGATCAATTTTTAAGTGCCGCTTTAGATATCGATAAGTCCTTATTAGAGTTTGCTTTGCAGAATCGAATTTTGCTCGCAACACCAACCAGTTTGGTGGGTTTATTACGAACGATCGCCTATGGTTGGAATCAAGATTTACTGAGTAAAAACAGTGAGCAAATTCGAATTCTCGGCAGCAGCCTATATCAACGACTGCAAACTTTAACCGATCATCTGAATAAACTAGGTAAGCATTTAGATCAAAGCGTAGAGCAATTTAATAAACTCACCGGCTCCTATCAGAGCAGTACTTTACCAGCGGCGCGTAAGCTAGCTGAACTAGGCATTAGTGACGAGCCTGTAAAAGAGGTTGCCAACAGTAAGGCAGCGCCCGTGCAGTCTATTGCTAGAGATTCTAAGCTTGATTAATCGAACGCTAATGGCGATCATAGCGCCTGTGATTTAATCACCACCAACGCTCATTCCTGTATTAATTCTCAGCTCCTTTAATAATTCTCAGCGCCTTTAATAATCCGTATGATAAAGACCCCCGATTGGCACAATTACCAAACCAATAGATCTTTCTTTAAAGACAAGGTTATTTTAGTGACTGGCGCTGCCGAAGGTATCGGTCGCGCACTAAGCATCGCCTTGGCAGAACTAGGCTCAACGGTGCTGATGCTGGATCGAAAAGCCCGGCACTTAGAAAAGCTGTCTGATAACATCATGGAACGCGGCTTTACTGAACCAATAATCCTACCCGTGGATTTAATGGAAATTAACCCTGAGTCCGCGACTGTCTTAGCGCAAGCGGTGATGAGTGACATTGGAAGACTCGACGCTCTGGTGCATAACGCTGCCGAGTTGGGGTCGCCGAGCCCGCTGGATCAATACGATCTGGAATATTGGAATAAGGTAATGCAGACCAATTTACACGCTCCTTATTTAATGACTCGTGCGCTTTTGCCTCTTCTCAAGCAAGACTACAATACTAGCCTGCTGTTCACCTCTGCTGAAGTGGGTCGTCAAGCGCAAGCTTATTGGGGGGCGTATAGCATTGCCTATGCCGGTTTGGAGGCGCAGATGAGAATTTGGGCTTTGGAATTGGAAAAAGTTTCGAATATTAAAGTGAATTCAATTGACCCTGGGCCTGTCCGAACCAGTTTTAGACGCCGATCACACCCAGGCGAAAGCCAACAATCATTGCTTGCCCCACAGGCGATAATTCCGGGCTATCTAATGCTATTAGAGAATGCTGGCGAAGCTCATGCGGAGCAATTCAAGCTTCAATAAGCCAATTTGGCAAATAAAATTAGAAATTAATGAAGCTTGAGTGGGATAGGCTGTAAAGCCGCTCTGTCTCGATGGTTACTTTTTAGCTCGGCGTGTTGGCTTAGCAGCAGGTTTTCGTGGCGGTTTAGCACCTGTACGTGAACTTGGTTTAGCGCCTGCGGCTTTTGCTGAGACCGGACCACGCTTAGACGGTTTCGATCTGGATGTATTTTTTACTGCACCAGCATGGTTACTTCTGGAATCTTTAGCGTTTGGCGAATCGTCATTCGAGCGTCGCCTAGAAGGCGACGATGACTCATTTCTTAAGGTGTTTTTGCGCTTAATGCCGGGTTTAACACCGCCGCTCTTAGCAGCACCGCTACGACTGGGCTTAGAGTAAAGTTGACCAGTAAACAAATCCTCAATCCCTAGCGACACTACCAATTTCTCTAATTGCATAGGTGCGATCTTGCTGTGCTGACCACGTTTAACATCACGAGTAAGTTTAATTGTGCCATAACGGATTCGCTTCAAGCGACTAACCGTGTGGCCGACCTCATCCCACATACGACGCACTTCTCGATATCGACCTTCTCGGATAATTACACGATACCAATGATTAGTCCCTTCGTCCGCCATATCAGCGCCGATGACTCTTTCAAAACGTGCAGGTTTATCGTCAATCATCACGCCGGTACCCGTCAAAGTTTTGATGGTCTCTTCGCTGGCTTTACCACGAATTCTCACCAAGTACTCTCGCTCCAATCCAGTCGACGGGTGCATTAATTTATTCGCCAGCTCACCATTGTTCGTGAGCAATAGTAAGCCACTGGTGTTGATATCTAAGCGGCCAACAGAGACCCAGCGGCCACCAGGAATGCTGGGTAAATTATCAAATATGGTTGGTCTGCCCTTAGGATCTTTGCGCGAACAAATTTCCCCTTCTGGTTTATGGTAAATCAACGCTTTGATGGTTTGGTCGCTCGCTTCATTCAAAAACAACATCTTGCCATCGAGCAATATTCGATCGTCGGCGGCCGCCCTATCGCCTAGTTTGGCGCGCTTGCCATTGACAGTAATTCGCCCATCGCTAATCCAAGTCTCAATTTCGCGTCTAGATCCCAAGCCCGCATGCGCCAATAGTTTCTGTAGTTTGTCACTCATCTTCGGAAACCTTATCCTGAGAATCTGCTGCTTTAGAATCTACGACATCAACGTCATTAGCATCTGTGTGAGAAGGTTCAAGCTGCTCGATAAGCTCTTCATCTTGTGCAAAGCCAGCATCGGCTAGTTCAGAGGCTTCACCTGGTAACGCAGAGGCTTCACCTGGTAACTCAGGGCTATCGTCTGCTGGTGGTTGCTCAGGTCGTAATTCGATAATTTCAGCGCGGGACTCTTCATCCGCAGTTGAAATACGCGCTGCGCTGTTCTTTTGCGCTTGATCTGCCGCTGCATCCTCCTCACCCTGAACGCCGTCCATGGGTAGGGTTAAGTTCATTTCCTTAGCAATTTCGCGCAACTCGCGTTTATCCATCAATTCAGGTAGCTCTCGCAAACTACTCATATTGAAATATTCAAGAAATTCTTGTGTAGTACCAAACAACGCAGGTCTTCCGGGCACATCGCGATGACCAATTTGCTGTACCCACTCACGCTCCTCCAAGATTCGAATGGTTTCGCTACTTACACCAACACCTCGTACTTCTTCAATGTCGCTGCGTGTCACCGGCTGTCGATACGCAATAATCGAAAGTGTTTCTAACAAGGCTCGAGAATAACGTGGTGGTTTATGTGCGTCTATTTTACGCAACCAAGTGGAATATTTTTCTTTGGTTTGGTAACGCCAACCTTTACCGATGCGGCGTAACTCCACGCCTCGGTGCGCGCATTGTTCTTCAAGACGAAGAATTACGTTCTGAATATCAACTTTACTCGGTTGAGCGTCGTCGGGAAACAATGCCATTATTTTACGAATGCCTAAAGGCTCTCTTGATGCGTACAGCGCAGCTTCAACGATGTTCTGTAACTCGCTATCAACTTGCTCATCATCGCGCTCTGGCAATTGTTTACTATTCTGATTTTCCATCTTAATATTTCTCTGTCTGACTAAGACATCTAAAAAAAACTGTTTCTATATTCGAGTAGAATTTGTAGCGCACATTGTATGGCGCACAAACCCCAATTAAGTGGCACGCTTAATGTGAAAGTGCCCACAGCCGTTAAGCGGCACGCTTAATATGAATAGGCGCAAAAGGCTCATTCTGTACCACGATCAACATATCGTCGCGGAACAACTCTAATATTGCGATAAAAGTGACGACCACGCCAAGTCTACCTTCCACACTGGTGAATAATTCTTCAAATCGTAGGTAATCTTGAGTCTGTAGTCGCAGCAGGATATTGGTCATTCGCTCGCGCATCGACAGTACGTCTCTGGAGATCAACATATGGGTGTTGGCTTGTGCTCTATCAGCCACCGACTGATAAGCATTAACCAATTGCTGTAAGGTCACCGAAGATTTTTGCTCGGGCGGATTGGGATCTTTAAAAGGAACATCCGCCTTAAATATATCGCGGTCTTGACGAGGCCGATCGTCAAGTTGATTTGCCGCTTCAGTAAAACGCTCATACTCTTGTAGACGTCGGACTAACGCAGCCATTGGATCTTCATCATCATCTTCGTCCTTTTTAGGCTTTGGCAATAACATCCGAGATTTTATTTCGCCTAGCAACGCTGCCATCACTAGGTATTCAGCGGCCAAATCTAAATCTGCCGCGCCCATCAATTCAACATAACCCATGTATTGCCGGGTGATATCCGCTACCGGAATATTAAGAATATCCAGGTTTTGTTTGCGGATTAAATACAGCAATAGATCTAGTGGGCCTTCAAAACTCTCAAGCACTACCTTCAGAGCATGCGGCGGGATAAACAAGTCCTGCGGCCACTCTTTTATGACCTCACCCATGACGACTGCCCGCATGGTCTCTTGATATATTGTATCTACAGCCTTATCGGTTTTAGCGCTGGTGCCTTCAGTCTCAGGCACAGCATCGGCTTTCGGTGCTACTGCACTGTCTACATCAGCATTATTTGGTTGCTTGGAATCGCTCATGGGCTATAGCTTAATAATAATCAAGATTCATGCTGGAACGAACTTGTTCCATGGTTTCAGCCGCGGTTTCGCGCGCGCGCTCACAGCCGTCTGCAATGATGTTACGCACTAGTGTTGGGTCTTCGATATAAGGCTGAGCCCGCTCTTTGATCTCTAATTGCTCTTTAAGTAAGGCATCAATCAGCGGTTGCTTACAATCGACGCAACCAATACTAGCGGTACGGCAGCCATTTTCTACCCATACCTTAGTTTCTTCGGTTGAGTATACGTGATGAAATTCCCACACTGGACAACGATTCGGATCGCCTGGATCGTTGCGTCTTACCCGTGCTGGGTCGGTAGGCATTGCGCGCACTTCTTTCTCTACGCGCGCCGGATCGTCTCGTAAAGCGATGGTATTGCGATACGACTTCGACATTTTTTCGCCGTCCAAGCCGGGCAATTTAGGAGCATCGGTGAGTATCGCTTCGGGCTCGGTTAAAATCACTCGCCCGCCGCCTTCGAGATAACCAAAAAGGCGTTCGTTTTCGGCATTGGTCAGATTTTGGTTTGAACTTAACAGCGCATGTGCTTTCTGGAGGGCCTCGTGATCGCCTTGTTCAGTGTAGGCTGTACGCAGGTTTCTATACAGCTTAGCGCCGCGCTTGCCCAATTTACGAACCGCATCTTCAGCCTTTTGTTCAAAACCCGTTTCACGCCCATAGAGGTAATTAAAACGACGCGCAATTTCACGGGTTAATTCAATATGCGGCACTTGGTCTTCGCCCACAGGCACTTGAAGTGCGTGATATAACAAAATATCAGCCGCTTGCAATACTGGGTAACCTAGAAAGCCGTGGGTAGCCAAATCCCGTTCTTTAAGCTTGCTTTGCTGATCTTTGTAGGTAGGCACGCGCTCTAGCCATCCAAGCGGTGTAATCATCGACAACAATAGATTTAGCTCGGCATGTTCTGGCACCCTAGACTGAATAAACATCGTGGCACGGCTGGGATCAATTCCAACAGCCAACCAGTCGATTACCATCTCCCAAACATTATCACTAATGGTGCCGGAATCTTCTTCATAGTGAGTCGTCAGCGCATGCCAATCGGCCACAAAGAAGTAGCAATCGAACTCATGCTGCAGCTCTATCCAGTTTTTAAGTACACCATGGTAGTGACCGAGATGTAAACGCCCTGTTGGGCGCATTCCTGAGACCACTCGTCGTGGTTGTCCTGACTTGCTTATCATTTATTTCAACAGTTTGAAGAGGCTATTTTGAAGCCCAGTTTGAGACATAAGGGTATTAACAGACCTAAGTGTTAAGTCTACAAGTTCGTGCCGTGCAACACTAGTTTGTGATTGCTAATCTTGCAAAAAAGACACATCGCCAGCACCCAATCTGACAATTTTTAGCTCATCACCATGCCAATCGATTACAGTTGACGCTTGATTGCCAGTTATGCCTGCGTCTATCACTAAATCGACGTCATGTTCAAGCTTCTCGCGAATTTGGTCAGGATCGCCCATCGCAATATCAGCGTTGGGCAATATTAGACTGGAGCTCATAATTGGTTCTCCCAATTCAGCCAACAACTCCTGAACTAGGGTAGTGTCTGGAATGCGGATACCGATCGATCGTCGCTTCGGATGAACTAAACGGTTAGGCACTGACCTTTTGGCATTTAGAATAAAGGTATATGGCCCCGGCGTAAGCGCCTTGATCAGACGATACTGCTCATTATTAAGCTTGGCAAATAGGCTGACCTGCTTGAGGCCACTGGCCACCAATGTGAAATTATGATGGCGGTCCAAGCGGCGAATTTTTCGAATTCGATCTACCGCACGCTTATCGTCTAGATGACAACCCAAGGCATAACTAGAATCAGTGGGGTAAGCCACTAATCCGCCATTACGTAGAATTTCCGCCGCTTGCTTCACTAGTCTACGCTGCGGGTTTTCAGGATGTATATGGAAGTACTGAGCCATGATTAAGCGATTGTTCCCAGTTCCTCTATGAGCCTAATCTATAGATCTGTTGATCACCAAAACCACCAAGCAACTGTTTTTCACTTAACACGGCGTTTAATATTCCTAGGCCAGGCAAGCTTACATCAGGATTCAGTTCTATTAAGGGTAGTAATACGAATAGTCGATCACAGATTCGTGGGTGCGGTAGGATTAAATCAAGCGCATCGCTCTGGCAATCACCAAAACTCAATAAATCCAGGTCAATGATGCGTGCTGCGTTTTGATTTCGAGAGTCTCTCACCCTGCCTAGACCTAGTTCTATTTTCTGCATTTGCGAAAACAAACTCTGAGAGATTAATTCACCCGTCGAATTATTTTCAATCGCTATTGTCAATTCCAAAACGCAGTTAATAAAATCTGGTTGGTCTAGGTAACCGACTGGCGAACTCAGATAAAATGAAGAGCACCTTAATTTATTTACTTGAGGCAAGTCACACAACTGCTGACGCGCATCAATTAGATTCTGAATTCGATCTCCAAGATTAGTCCCTATTCCAACGTAGGCGGTTGTAAACGAGTTCATCGGCCAGCATTAATTTAAAATTATCTAAAAGTGGGGATTATTATCTGTTTCCGAATCTGGCCCTGGGACGCGACGTTTATGCCTTACCTTAACTTTCTTGGTGTTGTCTTCTCCGGTAACGGTAGACGTTGGTGTGTGATTACCATACTCATCTTTCGGTCTGGCGTTGATATAACTGCCGTCAGTACGCGCACCAGCGCCGGCACCAGCTCCACGACCAGTATTGCGACGGCCTTTTGGCGCGGCACGACCACGACCACCAGGGCTACTTACATTACCCCCGTTGCCGCTAGAGTTGCCATTCGAATTACCGTTCGGCGCGCTATTTTCGGCTGCGCCAGTAGCTGCGCTTTTTCCACGCCGACCAGAACCACGATTGCTCGCGTTACGCCCGCCCGGATTGCGACCTCGGCCACCAACACCTGGCTTTTTTTGGCCAGCGCGCCCTCTACCTTGACCTTGGCCTTGCTTAGCCCGACCAGTCTTAGGTTGGTCTGAACGATTATGTGTGGGTTGTTGCTCATTATAGTCAACAGCGTTACCATTTTTCTCGCCGCCTTGGTGTTGATCACTACGATCAGATTTGTGGCTAAGACCTAGCTCAACAATCATCTCATCGCGCTCAACATCGTCGACTTCCTGTATTAAAGTCCACCACTCGCCAATCTCTTCATCCACCTCATGGAGTGCGCTTCGTAGCAACAAGAAATCATACGCAGCTCTAAATCGTCGATTACTCAAGATCCCCTTAACCATCCTCGGGTTTCTTTTGACTAATCGAAATTGTATGTTCCAGATATCTAATATAATCTCAGCAAGCCTACGTGGCACCGCAACATATTGATTTTGATCACGTAGGCAGTCGTTCATGGCAATACGCCAAGCTTGAGCTTCTGGCGTGCCATCGCTCATTAAAATGCGTGCGTCGGCCTGAACAGGATCCCACATCATGCAAGCAAATAAGAACGCCGGAATAACCGGCTTACCTGCCTTAATGCGCTTGTCGGTATTCTGCAGAGCCCGCTCAGGCATGCCAATTACATCATCGGACACGCCTTGATCAGTAAAGGGAAACAAGTATTTAAACAGCCCATACTTACGCAGCATCATATAGGTGTCGAATGCCGCGCCGCCGTGGAACAACTTCA
>CAWUWF010000095.1:0-14185 GCA_963925935.1 uncultured Arenicella sp.
GGGTGGCAAAAGCGTGCCTCAATGTGTGCGGAGACAAGCTTGATTGAATACCGGCCACCTTGGCATGACGTTTAATCATGTACCAAAACGTCTGGCGGGTCATTGCGCCACCGCGAGCAGTAACAAACATTGCATCACTACTTTTATTAGCCAGTAATTCGGGACGCGCCCGTCTCAGATATTCTTGCAAATAGTCGATTGCTTGTTCACCTAAAGGCACTAAGCGTTCTTTATTGCCCTTGCCAATAATACGTACTACCCCGGCCTGCAAATTGACTTCTAATAATTTCAGGTTTACCAGTTCGCTTACCCTTAAACCAGTAGCGTACAAAACTTCCAGCATAGCGCGATCACGCAAGCCCAAAACAGTCTCGGTATTTGGCGCGCCAAGCAGTTGTTCTACCTGGTTTTCGCTGAGTGTCTTAGGTAATGGTCGGCCCTGCTTGGGGGACAGCACATGTGCACAAGGGTCTGCTGGCAACCTATTTTCACGAATTTGGTATCGATAAAAACGGCGCAATGTCGAAACAATGCGCGCACTGGAACTCGCCTTGATGCCATTCGCCATAAGCGTTGCGAGAAATTTTTGCACATCTGATTGCTGAACCGCCAATAGGCTACTCGGTGCTATAAAACGAACCAGATTATGAATGTCACTACGATAAGCACTTAAGGTGTTTCTAGATAATCCTGACTCCAACCAAAGGGCATCGATGAATTGGTCAATCAGATTTTGGTTTTCAGTATTTATACCCAGCATTACCCGAGTATAGCAGCTCACCAAAGGCGCTCATCAATCTTGCTGTCATCAATTCGTGGCGTATGAGGTGAACGTCGTCGCCGCTGGGTGCGCGCCCAAACAAAGCACCAATGTTCTGAACACAAAAAAACCCAGAAGCTTTCGCTGCTGGGCTCTCGCCAAAAAACTTGAGCCTTAGGGTTGCAGGAATAATTCCACAACCGCTCAAAATTCCTGTTAGTTAAGCTTCTCTTTAATTCGAGCTGCGCGGCCAGTAAGTTCACGCAAATAGTAAAGCTTAGCGCGACGAACCGCGCCACGACGCTTCACAGTAACCGAATCAATCATAGGGCTATGTGTTTGAAAAACGCGCTCTACGCCTTCGCCGTACGAAATCTTACGTACTGTAAACGCTGAATGTAGGCCACGATTACGTCTAGCGATCACCACGCCCTCATAGGCCTGTAAGCGCTCGCGAGTGCCTTCTTTAATTTTCACTTGAACTACAACAGTATCACCTGGACCGAAGTCAGGAATATCGTTGTTCATTTGTTCGTTGTTAATTTCATCAATAATAGTTGTCATTTCAATCTCCGCCGATACTATCTAGTCGCCTTCATTAATATTCTGGGCTAGAGGAAGTACCGTCTTGTTTAAATACAAAGTGTCGTTCTTATAAAGCTTTCTTAAAATCATCCAACAGCTGAACTTGTTCATCTGTCAGGTCAATCTTATCTATCAAGTCTGGGCGACGTAACCAAGTACGCCCCAAAGACTGCTGCATTCGCCATCGCTGAATGGCTTTGTGATCACCACCGATTAATACCGATGGAACCGATTCGCCTGCAAAACTCTCAGGCCGAGTATAATGCGGGCAGTCTAGAAGACCTTGTGCAAACGAGTCTTGTTCCGCCGATTCGCTATTACCTAAACTCAAAGGCAATAATCGTGCAACGGCATCAATGACCAACATTGCCGGCAGCTCACCACCAGATAATACAAAGTCACCGACTGACCACTCTTCGTCAACACAATGCTCGATCACTCGTTCATCAATGCCTTCATAACGACCAGCCAAGAGTATGACCGATTGCTGTTGAACTACTTGTTGAGCCCTCGCATGATTAAAACGCGCGCCCTGCGGGCTTAGGTACACAACTTTAGGTGGGCCTGAGTCTTTCTCTAGAGAAGCACTCTTAGCCGCACCGATAGCCTTAACTAATGGCTCTGGCATCATAACCATGCCTGGGCCGCCACCAAAGGGCCGGTCATCGACTTTACGATGTTTATTGTTCGCAAAGTCTCTTGGGTTATAGATGCTGAGCGACAATATGTCTTGCTGAATCGCTCTTCCAACTACACCCTGCTCAGTAACTGCCTTAAACATGTCCGGAAAAATAGAAATAACGTGTATGTCCATTTGCTCCTGATCTCTGTTTTTGCACTGCAAAATTAAGCAGCGCTGCGTTAGTTAGCTAAACTTTTACTCGTCTAAATAAGATGGGTCCCAGTCAACAATCATGGTGCCCTGCTCAATATCAATCTCTACTATAATCTCATCAACATAAGGCACTAGTATCTCAGTGGCTTGGGCTACTTGAGAGCCTTCAGCTACTTGAGAGCCTTGCGCTGCTTTTATCACCAACACATCGTTAGCGCCTGTCTCCAAAACCGATTCAATTACTCCAAGCTCTAGCGACATCGTATTGCTGACACGTAGACCTATTAATTGCTGCCAGTAAAATTGCCCAGTAGGTAAGGCAGGCAAATCGGCTTGTTTAACCCAAATGCTATGCCCATTGAGAGCAATCGCTTGATCTGGGTCGTTAACACCTTCTAACTGCGCAACGACACCTTTACCTTGCTCTCTGCAACTAAGTACTTTGACCGGAATAAATTGCGATTCAGCAGCCTTAGAAATTTCACCAGCTGTTCGTTTAAGATTAGCTGCTTGCAACCACCAGGTTTTATACTGAGCAATATCGGCTCGATTTCTGGTGAAGGAATGTAGCTTAATCCAGCCTTTAACACCCCAGACACCAACAACTTTACCAAGCTCTACTTCCATCGAATTAAACGCAACTTATTGGGTAAGCTAAAACCGACTTACTCAGCAGGTTTTTCTTCGCCTTCTTCTGCAGCAACTTCTGCAACTTCTGCAACTTCTGCAACTGGCGCTTCAGCGGCAGCAGCTTTAGCAGCATCAGCTTCGGCTTTTTCGGCAGCCTTTGCAGCATCAGCTTGAACTTTTTCGGCCGCTTTTACAGCATCAGATTCGGCTTTTTCGGCAGCCAATTTCTTTGCTTCTTTAACAGCGTCACGTGCAGCAGTTTCTTCTGCTAGGGCTTCTGGGCCTTTAGCAAATTGCTTTAAAAGCGAAGCAACTCGATCTGAAGGCTGTGCGCCTTTGCTGATCCAGTAATCAACACGATCAGTGTCGATGCGCAAACTTTCTTCGCCACCAGTAGCACGAGGATTGAAAAAACCAACACGCTCGATGAATCGACCGCGTGGAGAGCGACGTTGATCCGCCACCATAATGCCGTAAAACGGGCGTTTTTTGGCGCCACCACGAGCTAAACGAATTGTTACCATAATCTATTACTCTAATTTATTACTTTAATTAAACATCCGCCTGCACAAATGCAAACAAACGATTTATCTTGTCTCACCGATCTCTGACTATCAATTAGCATGCCAAAAGGACGCTATTTAGCTGTCAGAACCACAGTATTAATCATTAGAACCACTTGATTAATAAGCGTAGCCACCAATAAAAGTCAGATCATCTCTGAAGGCGCGCGATTTTAGCCCTTAAACGCCGTAAAGAAAAGGCTTTTGAGTTAAATTACTCGAAAATGCGCATGTTTTGCAATTTCAGCGCCAAACTCGACCCAATGGTGTACTCGAGCGACTGGATTGTATGCAAAACCCTCATTGTTTAACAGTCTTACCTTGTGTTATTGCTGCCACAAACATAGAATTCGCCACCCCTGCGAGTGGTAGCAGACATTAGCGTGCATTAGCCATTTTTTATTCACCCAAATATGGGCCAAGTATTGGTTTCACTATTATCTAGGATTTCCGTATGTTTGAAAATTCAGCCGCTGGCCGTAACAGTGCTAAAAACGACCTTCTATCTGGTCTCACAGTTGCGCTTGCGCTAGTACCCGAAGCGGTCGCTTTTGCTCTCATTGCGGGTGTTGATCCCTTAGTCGGCCTTTATGCTGCGGCGATGGTGGGCTTTATAACTGCCGTGACTGGTGGCCGCCCAGGGATGATTTCCGGCGCGACTGGCGCATTAGCCGTGGTGATGGTCAGCTTAGTTGCAGATCATGGCGTTGAGTACTTGTTTGCCACGGTAGTGCTGATGGGTATTTTACAAATGCTCGCCGGATTATTAAGAATAGCTCGATTTATACGGCTGGTGCCGCATCCAGTTATGCTGGGCTTTGTGAACGGTTTGGCCATTGTTATTTTCCTAGCACAATTAGGGCAATTTGGTGAGTCAGGTATGCCGGGCTGGGCTCAGGGCACTCTATTCGAGAACAGTATTATAGATGTTGCCTGGATGACCCCCGATAAGCTATCGATAATGCTCGGCTTAGTTTTCATAACCATGGCTATTATCAAGTTTTTGCCCATGCTAACCCGCGCAGTGCCTTCGTCACTAGTCGCCATTGTGGTGGTTTCGCTGGCGGCGTTTGGCTTAAACATCGACACCAAGGTGGTTGGCGATGTAGCGTCAATTGCTGGTGGCTGGCCTAGTTTTCACTTGCCACTGGTGCCATTTAATTTAGAGACGCTGTCGATTATATTTCCTTACGCGTTTATCTTAGCTGCGATCGGCTTGATTGAATCTCTACTAACTTTACGCTTGATAGACGAAATCACAGAAACACGTGGCAATGGTAATAAAGAATGCATCGGTCAAGGCTTGGCCAATACCGCCACCGGTCTTTTTGGAGGAATGGGTGGTTGCGCCATGATCGGTCAGAGCATGATTAATGTAAATGCAGGCGGGCGTGGCCGCTTATCTGGGATTACCGCTGCAGCCTCTTTGATGATTTTCATCCTATTCGCGTCCTCCCTGATTGAACAAATTCCTATTGCTGCCTTAATAGGCGTAATGTTTATTGTCGTTATAGGCACGTTTGAATGGAGTAGTTTTCGCATCATACGACGGATTCCCAAGCAAGACGCCTTTGTTTTAATTACCGTTTCTGCTGTGACGGTGTTCACTGACCTAGCGATCGCGGTAGTGGTCGGGGTTATAATTTCGGCCCTTGTGTTCGCATGGAATCATGCTAAAGAGGTGCGGGTAGAGAAGCGTGAGAACCGGTACGGTTCGCACTACTACACTGTCCACGGGCCTTTGTTTTTTGGTTCAACCGCGTCATTTGGAGAGCAATTCACTCCGAAAGATGATAACAAAGATGTCATCATCGATTTCGCTGATTCACGTGTCTGTGACCACTCCGGTTTGGAAGCTATTGATGCGCTTGCAATGCGCTATAAGAAGAACGGTCGTACCCTGCACCTCATTCATTTAAGTCCAGAGTGCAAAAAATTGCTGACCAAGGCCGGCGATATGGTGGAAGCCAATGTGATGGAAGATCCCGATTATTTCGTGGCTATTGAAAACGTGAACTGGGGAGAAGAGCCCCTAGCTTAAAATCCGCGCCTTAAAAACTAAGGCTTGGAAAGCTAGAGTTTAGAAATCTATGTTTTTCGGCCCCTTCTCAAGATAACAGCTTCGCAATACACTTCGCCAATACACTATTTGCCGGCAACACAGATGGAGGGGTTTTATTTTTTATGGTCTGTAGCATCTGGGTAAGTTGCGGCCCTGATCTGCTAGCGAAGAGCTACTGCCTAAATAGCTTCGCTATAGCTTCGCTCAGTGTTGATCTAACTGGACGGCTTGGTTCAACATGAATCAAAAATCTTTATCATAAGCAACTTAACTTCTATCGGTAAGTGATCATCGACTTATGAGCGCCTTCAAAGTGAACGTGCTGACTCAAGGTCGATACAAAAAGGCCTGAATCCGTCGCCACCAATTTAGTAACTCCGCAATTAACTAGTGTCCAATTCATTAGCATTAGATTTTTCTCTGGCACACCCAATAAATGCTGGCTAATCAAAGAAATAGGCCCGCCAGAGGTGAACACGGCAATGTGCTTTTTATCTCCATGCTGCTCAATAAGCTGCTTAAGAGAATTGTGAATGCGCTGCTTAAATTGACTCCAAGACTCTAGGTAGTCATCATCATGTCGGCCATCGATCCATCGGCTCACACCGTCAGAAAACATTTTTGCTAAGGCTTGCTTAGGGTTTTCCTGCTGGGCGATAAACGCTTCGGTACTGGCCGCAGTGGCAAGCTCTGGGCGTAGTTGGGCTAAGATATTTTGATGATCGTACTCGTTCCAGCCACTGTCTATATCGGCATCAAGACTATCCACGTTCTGACCCATCTCAGCTAAACACAATTCGGCGGTTTGCCTATGTCGGTGCATGCTACCTAAAGCCACCGCGTCAAAACCGCTTAACCGCGCTTGCCAGTTTACGCCCAAATGAGATGCTTGTTGCTTGCCTAGTTCAGACAGCTGATCATAATTTTCTTGGCCAAAAGACGCTTGCCCGTGACGAACTAAATAAATGCTTGGCACTGCTATTTCTCCACTTCAGTAGTTGCTACCGAGTATAAATGTTTTAGGGAATTGATCGATGTGGACAAACAGTCCAACGTTTAGCGATCGGCGTATTTAATCGCCTTTCGACAACGATGGTGTAAATAATTCACCATGATCCAAATATTTTTAAAGGCAGGGTTACGCGATTGTTTGTGGTGGTAACGATAATAAATTTGCTGTGCAATACCCGACAATCTAAACGAAGCAAACACTTCGTAAAAGGTGAAATCTTTGATATCTATACCGGTCTTAGCAATATAGTAATCAACTATTTCATTGCGGCTCAACATGCCAGGCAGATCGCTCGGCTGCTTACGACTCCATTGAGCAATAGAGCCATCGTTTTCTTCAATCCAATAAACCAGCATGTTGGCAAGATCCATCAAGGGGTCGCCTAGGGTCGCTAACTCCCAGTCCAGCACACCCACCACTTGCGTGGGCTGGTCACTATCTAACACCATATTATCCAATCGAAAGTCGTTATGAGTAATACAGATTGTTTCCTTAGCTGGCATATTCATGCTTAACCAATCAGATATACCCTTACCGCTTGGGACATTCCAAGTACGCGCATTGTGGTAACGTTTTATCCATCCGTGTACCTGGCGCTGCGTATAGCCAGCTCCTTTTGCTAGGTGGTCTAGCCCGGCGCTTTTATAGTCAACATTATGTAGCTCAATCAAACTGTCGAGCATATTAGTACAAAGCTGACGCGCTTGATCTCTATTCAAGGAGACCTCTTTCGGTAAATTTTTGCGTGGGATGAGACCTTGCACTTTCTCCATCACATAAAATTCTGCACCAACAATCGAATCATCCTCGCAATGCCCCAACATCTCCGGCACATAATTGTAGACAGGCTTGAGGGCGGCCTGTAAGCGATATTCACGGCCCATGTCATGGGCACCTTTTGCTTTAGTTCCTGCAGGTGCTCGACGTAATACCACCTCGCGTTCGGGGTAAGTCAAACAATAGGTCCAGTTAGATGCTCCTCCTGAATATTGAACAACCTTAGGAATACCGTTTAAGCCTGGTATTTGATCGGATAACCAAGGCGTTAACCGATCAAGATCGAGCTCTTCGCCTTTTCGGATTTGGTCAGTCATCCGATCTTATGAATTTTTTAGTTCGTTTTTTCATTATTTTTAAATATCGATCCATCGACAGGAAACGCTTTAGCCGATACGCGGAGCGCCCATCTTTATGGGTGATCAGCATGAACTTTCTATCCGCCACTTGATTGAATATTTGCTCAGCAATAGTGTCGGCAGTCACGCCAGACTTGTTAATTAGCTTGCTAACAGTTTCATTCATACCGGCTTGATCGCCACGCAATGAAGTATTCAGGTTAGTGTTGAAAAATGCAGGACAGACAACGCTTACATGAATGCCATCGTGTGCCAACTCAAGGTAAGCGGTCTCGGAGTAGCTGATCATCGCAGCTTTGCTGACACTATAACTTCCCATACCAGGTGCTGGGGTGAGCCCTGCTTGTGAGGCTATATTAACAACACTTTTATTGGGTGCTTTGCTGGCCCTAAGTAAAGGTAGGAATGCCTTAGTCATACGCACGTGACCCAATACATTAATATCCAGCACCCACTGCCATTGCTCCATGCTTTCAAATTCTAGCATTCCAGCAGTTGCCACTCCGGCGTTGTTGACCAGTAGGTCAAGTGAACTCCAACGCTCTGCCAGTTGCAGAGAGAGCTTATCGACATCCCATTGTTTAGTAATGTCACAGAGCATAAAAAAGGCTTCGCCGCCTGCATCTTCAATCAGTTTAACAGTCTCTTCACCGCCCTCTTTACTCATATCAGACACACAAACTTGTGCGCCCTCGCGTGCGTATCGTAAAGCCAATGCCCGACCTAGGCCTGAGCCCGCCCCACTAATCAATATCTTGTTCATAATATTTTTGCTTTTGGTTCGCTTAACATTACGGCCATCTTAGCCATGCTTAGTTTAACTTCGCCATGCCGATATTAACCCAGTGTTACCGGCTTCGGTATTTCGTTTACTTATCGGCCCCTATTACTCAATGCGCCAGGCTTTGTATGGTTACTTAATCGTCTAGCCATGTCACCTTAGACTCAAGCCACTTTTCTACCTCTGAAGGTGAATTATGAGCGTCAGAAAAAAGGGCGTTGCTGGCAGCGATCACTTGCTGGGCGTAACGTTGTTTTTTAGCCAATAGTTCAGCCAGGGAATTAACCCCGGATTGTTTCAGCAACCGAGTAAAGTAGGCCTTTGGCAATCCCTCTATAGGTCGTTCAGAAAAACCCAGCAGACGCTCCCATAACTGTTGAATACACCAAAATTGAATTATCCGTGGCAGGTTTTGCAATTCGGTACCCTGAACCGCGTCTTGCAGTAAATCGTCAAACTTCAGCGAGGACACATTAGAAGTCGGTCTCGATGTTTGATTGCGTAAAATCAGACATGCCGCCAGATATTCAGACTGCATCAGGCCACCCGGTCTGAGCTTGGAGAACATCAAATTTGAATCGAATTCCTTAACGCGATGCTGGGCTATACGATGCCACATCTTCTCTGCGTCGCCCCGTAGTTGATCCAAGTCTCGAGGTGTCGATAGCACTTGTTGTTTGATTTGATCAATCCTAGCTTCCAATCGCCTGTCACCCGCAACTACCCGGCTCGGCACCAGTGCAATGTGTTCCCATGTGTGTGCGCGACTCATTTGATGTGCCGCAAAACTATCAATACTCACCGTGGGCGCTCCAGACCGGCCGGACGGGCGTAAGCGCGTATCCAGTTCATACACTACGCCCTCTCGCATCGGCGTGGATATTGCAGTTTGCAAGCGCGCTACAAATTTAGATGCCAATGCTAAGTCGGTGATTTCAGGATCAAAAATGAATATCAAATCTAGGTCAGACAATGGCGACATCCTTTTTGAAGCAACTTTGCCCATGCCTAGTACGGTTATCGGCACATTATCCAAATCCAGATTGTCGGCGACAATACGTAATGCCAGTTCAAGCGTGTGTTCTGCTAGGTCAGACAGAGCCCCTTGAAAATCAATCACGGCTAGCTTTCCCTTTAGAAACATCAAGTACAATTGATAGAGCTGCTCGTTAACAAAACGACGTAGGCGTTCCAACCGAATCTCATATTGTTCAGCCTGTAAAACGTACTGGCTATCAAATCCATCATTCAGATTTAAGCCTATATTTCCAATATAACAGTCGATAATGTGTGGTGACTGTTTTAGCAGTGTGGTCATTGGCGGCGAATAAAGTAATGGCGGCACGATGCTATCCAGTAAAACAGGATATTCAGCTAATAGACGAAAATATTGCTCGCCTAAAGGTAGCGATCGAAAGAAATCGTGAATACGTAGCACTGTCGCGCTGGCATCAAATAAGGCGCGCTCGCTCTCTGACGCATTGGCTAGGTATTCGGCCAAGGCTTGATTTAATGGTTTGAGGCGTTGTCGCATCTCATTGGATACGCCATACAGATGAAAACCACGGTCCCAACTATCCACAATATCAGATGCGGCAGGCGACAAGCCACTCGGCCATTCAATGCTGTCTATTGCTTGATCTGCTTGTTCCGCAAATAACACTTCAAAATGATTGCTAACCACACGCCTGTCATTATTCAGCTTTGTGGTAAATTCTTCCCAGTCATCCTCAACTAATAGAATCATCAATTTAGCTTGGGTCTGGGAATCCATTGGAATCAGGTGTGTGTGTTGATTAGCCAGTATTTGAATCGCATTTTCGATCCGCCGTAAGTTCATATAGGCTCTAATTAGGCCTTTTGATAAATCAGAATCGAGTTGCTCTAAGGTGGCTAACTCTTGCAAAGCTTGAACCGTATTCGGGGTTCTCAATGCATATTGCCGCCCACCCCACACCAATTGCAGAGCGTTAGCAGTGAACTCTATTTCGCGAATTCCACCGCTGCCTAGCTTAACGTTGAAGCCTGCAACATCATCATTTATAGGTTCACGCCATTGCCTCTGAACACGCAAGGAAGGGTGCTCTAAGTTAATCCGGTTTTTTATTTCACCAAGTTCATCTAAGGCTCGATAGTCAAGATTTTGGCGCCAAATAAAGGGGGTGATGGTGTTTAGAAAAAGCTGACCGGTTTGCTTGTCCCCAGCCACAATGCGAGCCTTCATCAATGCTAGGCGGTGCCAAGGTGATGCTCGAAAAAAATAATACTCTTCTGCGGCAGCTGTCGACATAGCCAAGGTGGTCGCGGACGCATTGGGTCGCAACCTCCAATCCACCCTCCAAACAAACTCTGAACGGCCATTTTGGCCAAGCAGTTGGGTCATCTGCTGTAATACCAAATGACAAATATACCCTTTACCTAGAACGTCAGGAACAGGTGTAACGCGCGGATCAAAATAAGCAACCAAATCCACATCGCTTGAAAAGTTTAGATCACCACCGCCTAATTTACCCATACCAAACACGAACAAGCCGGGCATTCCCGCTGGATATTTCTGTAAGGCATTAGCAATGGCTGCGTACTTGCGAGCCAGTTGATGCCAAGCGCAGCGTAGCGCAACGTCAATCGTTAACTCAGCATAACGACATAGCCACTGGCCACGTTGTTGGTAATCTAGACCTTGCTCTAGTTCTAGCAGCGCCCAGCAGTACGCAAACTTCGCCTTACTGTCTGCTAGTGCGCGTTCTGATGATTGAAAGTCTGCGCTAACATCGAGGCTTGCCAATTGCTCTAAAAGTATTGGCAATTGATCAAGCGCCTGACTCGAGCTTAGTTCAGTTAGAGATGGGTATTTATTTCCCAGTGCCTTGAGATAGTTCGATGCTTGTACTTTAAGTTTTAAGGAAGCGTTCATCAATTAGGTCACCAAACAAGGGTTTAAACTTTGCTCTTATCTCTCTTGTTCAGTTTTAACTCGGCATACCAACACGAGGCCTTAATCGCTAAGCGGTTTTCGTCAGCCCAGGCAAAACCTTTATCGATTAAGCGCCCAGCCAAGCCTTTACCGCGAAAATCATCTGGTACGTGAGTGTTGAAAAAATCCACTTCGCTAGCGCCGCCTTCGCCAGAACCGAATCGATAACGCAGTTGGGCAATCTGGCCATCGGCTAAATTGATAACAAAGCGATTGTCTTGTAGCTGGTGCTCAACATTAAAGTCTGTCATTTGTAAAACCGTTGAAATTATGATGATGGCTTAGATTCGCCAGGAAAGAGAATAGCTTGATCATTGGGCTGCCAAGCTGGATATTTTTGCATAACTGAATTAAACAGATTCGATTCTAAAAAATAGTTTAACCATGCTTGCAACCAGGGTGTATCAAGTCTATCAAAAGCGGGCTTATCAACAAACGCGAACTGTCGCACAAAGGGAAATATTGCGACATCGATCCAAGATACTCGTTCGCCGACTAAAAATGAACCATGGGTAACATTATTACTTAATAATTGTTCCAGTTCGACTAGGTATTCTACGCAGGATGCAAAGTATGTTGCGGCATCGTGTTCAGGATATCGATCTGAATATTTGTATCGATCAAGATTAAGTTTGAAGTAATCATCACAACAACTAAGCAATGAGTGAGGAAAGCCCGGTTGTAGCCAGTTATCTGGGTCTGATTGTTGTAATGCCCAATGCAGTATATCCAAACTTTCGTCAATGATGCTCTCATCAATCTGTAAAACTGGAACAGACCCCTTGGGTGATAGATCCAACATTGCCTGCGGTTTATCCTTTAACACAACTTCGCGAAGTTCACATTGAACGCCTGCATAATGCATCGCCATCCTGGCTCGAATGGCGTAGGGACAACGTCGGAACGAATAAAGAATTGGAATCGGCGAGGCCATGGTTTACATCTCTGGAATTACAATCACACTTAGCCCACGCGCTAGTCCTTATTGGCTTCGGGATAGCCAAACAAGCGCCGATCAATAATGCTTTTTGCGGTGGTATCTGGAAGGCTTTTTTCCCAATCGCCTCGCCCATTAGGGATTTTCTTAACTAATTCCCGTGCCGAAATTTGAAGGTTAGCAACGTCTTGTATATCAGCAGAAACCATCGCTCGATCATGAATTAAATGCTTAAGTAAAAATTGCTGATGCTCGCCAACGTCAACATTGTCCAAGGTGACTAGTTTGCCATCGCGTATGGTTGGGTAGACATAGACATTGGTGTTATCCGAAAACAGTTTGCCCATGGCTTCGAGAATCCCACCCTCCAAACCTTCATAATATTCGCTATCAAATAGATAGTTAAAATCCAGCACGCTGAGCATAATGCCAATGCGATTGGGCGTGTAGCGGCGGATCCAGGAGCGCAACCTAAAAAACCTAAGGTAATCTGAAATCAGCACTGAAAAGCCTAACTCGTTAAGCAGATCTACTCTCGCTAGAAAATCTGAGTCAGCGCCGTCACCCCGAACCGACAATTCGTTCATGGTGATTTCGGCCACGACTAGTAACTTGTCTTCTTCAACACCATCTTCCAGTAAGAAGTGTTTCTCGGCGGCTCGCTTCATGTCCATATGAACATTTGTTGGCGGTTTAAAAGACCCTCGAATCACCACAATGTCTTTCTTACGCAAAGCTACCGCCGGCACAATCGACTGACCCTTTGCGTCAAACATTACCGCTCGACAGGACCAGCTATGAATCAAATGTAAATTCATTAGGCGGTTTTCGACGCCAGTAAAATCAGGCCCTGAAAAATGAATCAAATCAATTTCAATTCGCTTATCTGAACCCATACCATCTTGCAGGCTGTCGATAATCTTTTTAGGGTCGTTGTCTCGGTGATAGGCACTGTGCACTAAGTTGATTCCTAGAATGCCTAATGCTTCAGATTGATCACGATTAGTATCGTCTAACATTCTTACGTGTAAGATAATCTCGCTGGGTACGCCACCTGGCGCAGATTGTCTGCGCACGCCCAACCAACCGTGACATTCATTTTTTTGTGAGTAGCTTCTAGCGGTAACGGTTGCTGCGTACGAAAAAAACTTACTTTCGATTTCGCGATTTTCGCCGAGACGCTTTATCAATAAATCGTACTCGTGGGCGAGCATTTGCTCGGCCCTCTCGCGGCTAACATAACGACCTACCTTGCCATAAACATCATCGCTAACCTGCATATCGTAGGCCGACATCGTTTTAGCAATGCTACCTGCTGCCGCACCCGCATTAAAAAATTGCCTGGCGACTTCTTGTCCAGCCCCAATTTCCACAACGGTGCCATAAATGCTTGGGTCCAGATTAAGTTGTAAGGCTTTCTCCTGCGTGAGCTTTATATTTTTTTTATTGTCGGAGTTTTTATCGATCATCAGCTTGTTTTGAATTAATTGCTACGTAGTAATAAATGAGCTTAGGCAGGCTGTTCTTGCTCAAATAGAACAACGACTGCATGGCTTTCGATTCCTTCTTCGCGGCCAACATAACCCAACTTCTCCGTGGTCGTCGCTTTAAGATTTACTTGCGATTGAGAACAATCAAGATCAGCAGCAATATTTTCCTGCATATGCACAAGATGAGGTGCAAGCTTGGGAGCCTGCGCAACTATGGTGATATCAGCATTGCCTAAACTAAAGCCTTTTTGATGCATCAAGTTACTAACATGCCTCAATAGTACCCGGCTATCTATGCCTGCAAATTGCTGATCGGTATCGGGAAAATGTCGGCCGATGTCACCCTCACCTATCGCCCCCAATAGAGCATCGCAAAGTGCATGTAACACCACATCAGCATCAGAGTGGCCTAACAAACCT
>CAWUWF010000096.1:0-4545 GCA_963925935.1 uncultured Arenicella sp.
GTACTCAACAGGGTCTTCAACCGTAAGTATGTTCAACTTCTTTCGATCTAACTTGTGAAGACCGGAATAGAGCGTGGTAGTTTTACCTGAACCGGTTGGTCCGGTCACCAACAATATTCCATTTGGCTTATTAATCAGGCCTTCAAAAACGCTTAGTATTTCGCTGGGCATGCCAAGCTTTTGCAAATCTAGTCTGGCACTTTGTTTGTCCAATAGTCGCAATACAATGCGTTCCCCATGTTGCGTTGGAAGGGTTGATACCCGCACGTCAACGGGGTGTTCGGCTACTCGCAATGACATTCGACCGTCTTGCGGAAGTCGTTTTTCGGCGATATCGAGCTTGGACATTACCTTTATTCGAGACACCAAAGCGCCATGCAACTCACGCCGCGGTGACAAAATATCGCGCAATACACCGTCGACTCTAAAGCGAACTACCGACTCGTCTTCGAAGGCTTCTAAATGTATGTCAGACGCGTTTTCACGTATCGCCTGGGTGAGCAAGGCGTTTATCAAGCGAATGATAGGTGCATCACCATCGGCTTCCAGCAGGTCGGTGGTCTGAGGCATTTCATGAGCTAAGCGTTCTAGATCCATGCCGCCGTCGCCCATGTCGTCCATCAACTGAGTGGCTTGACTACCACCGGTGTCATACACCGTTCGCATTTGCTCATCGAATTCAGTAGCCCCAAGCTTACGTAGTACTAGAGTACAGTGCAAACGGCGTTTTAACTCAGATAACACCACCAACTTAGGTGTTTCAATGCAAATTACCGTCGCAGATTCCGGGCTATCTTGTTCAACCAGGACATTATGTTTCTTAGCATAAGAGTATGGAATCAGATCTGCGGAGCGGACTTCTGGCTGATTAACGGTGGGATCAGTCATAACAGAAAACCTTAATTCTGCTCATCCATAGATTTTTCAGCCGCCTTGCGATCCCAAATAATAGGCTCCGAAATTATTGGCCCTTGTTCCTTCACATCCTTAACCGTACCGTCGGTTTTAGATTTATCAGCGCTGCCATCATCCGAATTAGCGCCGTCACGCTTTTTTGTACGTTTGTTTTGAAAAAGTGCGCCTAAGCCATAACGTTTCTTACCATTCTTTGCCTCGTCAGATAACTCGCTTCGTCTTTCACTAGTAACGACTCCGTCACCAGTGACTTTCTCGTACTCTTCGAGTACCGGTGGCGCGGAATCTTCGATTAGAAACTTCGAACTCTGCATTCTAGAAATTTTACTATCGCGTCGAACTTCGTCATATTTTATTTTACTGAACTTAGCTAAGTCATCGGCATTACGAATAATTCGAGGTTTAAGAAAAATCATCAAATTACGTTTCACCGCTGTTTTTGAACTGCTTCTAAACAAGGCCCCTATAATCGGAATCCTGCCAAGAATTGGCACGCGATTTACGGTATCAACCACGTCGTCCTGAATCAAACCACCCAGTACAATAACTTGTCCGTCATCTACTTGGACTGTGGCTTGAATTGAACGGCGGTTAGTGATTAAATCGGCCTGCCCCGCTACTGCAGTATTTGAGACGCTGGATATTTCTTGAAAGACTTCGAGTTGAATGGTATTGCCATCACTAATTTGCGGTTTTATTTTCAGTTTAATACCAACATCTTTTCGCTCAATAGACTGAAAGCTGCTACCGACCGAATTATTTATTGAACCATCAGCATTGGTTGTCGTACTATTGTTTTGACCATTATTAAATCGCCCTGTAACGAAAGGAACTTCCTGGCCAACAATGATCTCTGCTTCTTCATTATCGAGGGTCAGAATTGTAGGCGTCGATAAAATATTACTGTTGGTGTCGGCGCGTAAGGCATTTATCACCACATCAAGTTGATACTTTTCAAAATCAAGCAAAGAGTAATTCAAACCGCCAGTACCCAATTCAAATGCAGTGTTAACCGCTGCGGTACCAAGAATTTGGTTACGATTATCTCGACTGACTATGTTGCCTCTACCCGCAGTACCAGGAGTTGTGCCGACTGCCGCAGTAGCACCGAGAGCGCCACCAGCGCCCCAAGTAACACCGAGATTTGCTGCTTGATCCAGCGACACTTCGGCAATAATAGTTTCAACGAATACCTGCTCACGACGGACATCGAGCTTTTCAATCACATCACGTATGGTCTGTAATTGGCTGCCACTGGCTCTTACAATCAAGGCATTAGTCGCGTCATCAGCCTGCAGAGATGGCGGCACAGAGCTTCCTGCTGAAGGCCCATTTACCTTTATAAGGTCGTTCAAGACGGTTACTAGGTCTTCAGCTTTTGCATGTTTTAAATAGATGACATTGATGTTGGCATCAAGTTGACGCTCAATATCCAATTCATCGATTAGGGCATTTAAGGTCTGAAATTCATCATCGGTGGCGTTAATAACCAAGGCCCCAATTGCATCAAATGCCTGAATCGAAACCTTGGCAGCTGCTCCCGCTGTTTTAGGGTCTGCACTCGACGCAACAATTTGGGTAAGAGTTGCAGCAAGCTCGCTAGCTTTGGTTTTTTCGAGATAAACCACATGCACGCTTGAGCGTTTATCCGGAACATCAATGCGCTTTATGATCTTCAATACGCGCTGGATGTTAGCTGCGGTGTCGGTAATGACCACACTATTTGAAGGCACGTGTGGCGCAAAGTGACTTGTTGGAGGAATCAACGGCCGTACTATCGGAATCAGTTCCTGCACGCCTGCGTATTGCAGTTGAATTATTTGAGTGATCTGCGCATCATTGGATCTACCCGTGGGTTCAAACTCAGTGGGTGTCGGGCGCTGTTTGATCACATTGCTCGGCAATACCTTGATCACACTGCCTGAATCAACCGTGGCAAAATTATGCACTTCGAGAATAGACAAAAACACATCGTATAATTGATCAGGATCAAGCGACGCACCTGAAATAACCGACACCTTGCCTTTCACTCTAGGGTCCACTACAAAGTTTTTACCACTAACTTCAGCGACGGTGTTTATCAACACACGAATGTCTACATTCTGTAAATTAAGTGTGATCTTTGCCTTGCCTTTTTCGTTTAGGTTCGCTGGTTTTTTTGTTTGTGCCTGCAAGCTCGCAGAGGCGAACGCAATCAGGGCGATTGTTAAACTCAAAACCGAGCGACGAACTATGTTTCGAATAAGATGGCTAGTTCCCGGCAAACATACAACGTTGCGCAGTCCTGTTGCGACAAGCCGTTCTTCTACGTTAGTTCTTCGCGCGCTACTAAACTCAGCTTTTGACATTGATCTCTTCAATTTATTAATCTGCCCTTTTCGGCATGCCCCAAAGTTCTACCAAGCTGTTTATCTAACTACGTCTGCAAGGTAATTCCAAATTAAAATCCGTCGCGAGTAAGCGCCGAATAGTTTTGCTAGCAAACATCTGATCAATGGCAGGCCACAGAAAAATCGATGCTTGCTGGTGACTAAATTTAACTGAGCAATTCATCTAACTCAGTAAATTAGGTTCATCAGAAATATTTTTATATATTATCGCAATATCATACGGAAAAGTTAAGAACCTGACCATGAGTAAAGTATTTTCTTGAAAGTACTGCTTAAAGAGTTTTCTATTTGTGAGTCCAAGAAAGTTTCGCTGGCCGTAGCGCATTCATACAGGTGCCATTGTATCTAACTAAGCGCATCTTAATGTACTGCGATCCACTTTAAGCACCAGCATTGCCTATGATTAATTTAAATGATCCTTTATAAAGTCATGCACCTGATCAATATTATTATCTAACACACGATAACGTTCTTCACGATTGAATAAATCCTGCATGCCTAGTGGTAACTGGGGTATTTCGATATCAACAGTGCCGTCTATTTCGCCTGCCTTGATAATCGCCTCAGGAAACTTGGCTGGATGCGCCGTTGCCAAACAGATCATCGGCGTATCTATATTCGCCCGTTTCGCGCGAGCAGCGGCCATACCAATCGCGGAATGTGGGTCTAGTAAGTAGTCACTAGACTGGTAAACCTGGTTCAACACACTCAACATTTCCTCGTCGTCCATTCTATAACTCGAGAAAAGCTCTCTTGCCTTCGCAAGCCCTTGATCGTGTAGGCGTAAACCCCCGCCATTCTCAAAAGAAGCCATGAGAGATCTAATTTCACTCCCATCACGACCATAAAGATCAAACAATAGTCGCTCAAAATTGCTAGACACCATGATGTCCATACTTGGTGACAGTGAATGTTGTAATTCCTGCTTGCTATGGTCGTTGGCACTTATGCAGCGATGCAGAATATCGTTTGCGTTGGTGGCAATAATCAGCTGCTCGATGGGCAACCCCATACAATGTGCTAGATAACCGGCAAAAATGTCACCGAAATTACCGGTTGGCACCGAATAGGAAATCGCACGATGGGGAGCACCAAGTGCCAGCGCCGAATAAAAATAGTAAACAATTTGAGCCATAATGCGCGCCCAGTTAATTGAGTTCACCGCAACCAATTGTCGGCCATCAGGCAAAAAGGACTGATCACGGAAACTAGCCTTGACCATGTTTTGGCAATCGTCAAA
>CAWUWF010000097.1:0-6328 GCA_963925935.1 uncultured Arenicella sp.
GCAGCAGGGTTCAAGCCGGTGTGGTCAGTTTTGGTGATGGCTGTGCCAGGCCTAATTTGTATGGTGTATATTCGCGAACCAGTACATTGGCTGCGTTTATAGGGGCGCAAGCGCCCAATGCGCAACTCATTAAACAAAACCCTATAATACCTGTTTTAAGTATTTTGTTGTTAGATTAAAATTGTCTTTAGGCAAGTTGAGGTGCGGACTTAGTGTTTTTGTAGAACATCCTCGATAATGTCTTGTTTTGGAATTTTCGTGATTAATGACGGACTGCGTTTTTACGACCCACTTTCGCAAGTGTGTGGCGGTACAAATTAACCGTATACAGTTTTTTTAATAATTTCTATGCTGGCTTGTCTTTTTTATAAAAAGCATTTCAGTTTAACAAAAAACTGACAAAGCGCTGTTGTCAGAATCACTCGCTGCGCTCTCCAATTTTCGCGGCGTATAGGAAGCAAAATGATTTTTTTCAACTCTTACAGTATCAAAGTAATTTTCACATTCATCGGACTTTTATTATTTGTATCTACATCCATTGGCAATGCTGAGGCTTCATCGCTACCTGACCCGCTAAGGGCAGGATGGAAAGGTAAACCAGTTTGTGAGCATTTATACGAAGACACCGAGAAAAGAATTCTTCGTTGCACTTTCCCCCCTAACGTGGGGCATGAGCGACACTATCATGTCGCTCATTTTGGCTATGCTATAAACGGTGGGCGCGTTCAAATGACAGACACAAATGGCGTTAGAGAAGTTGATTTGACCACCGGTAGCAGCTATTCCAGTGAGGGTGTTCCATGGCACGAAGTACTGAATATAGGCACAACGACTATTGTCTATCTCATTGTCGAAACAAAAGAGAGATCTTTGTAAACTGCCACCTAATCAGAACAAGCAGTACGCACTAATTTAACCCGAGACAACATCATGTCAATCTACCTTATTTGTATCGCAATGCTTGGGCTGTTATGCCTAGGGCTAGGATTCAACGTTTCCATGATCCGTGCTAAATCAAGTACGTTGTATGGCGGTGAGTCGGATCCCGAAAGCAAGCTTTATCAAGCACAGAGGGCGCACGGAAATACAATTGAGTACGCGCCTATACTCGCAGTAATGATATTCGCACTGGGCCAATCACCTCAACCTAACTGGGTGCTTTGCTCTATGGTTGCTGTCACTTTTTTTCGTTATCTGTTCGTTCTAGGCATCCTGCTTCCGGCCACAATGAATGAAATAAATCCTTTGCGGTTTATTGGTTCGCTTGGTACTTTTTTATTAGGTTTTGTTCTAGTCGCTGCGCTCTTTATCCAGGCAGTAAATGCATAACTAGGGCATTAGCTTCGCGCCTACGGCGCAGGACGCGATAAAGCCGTACCTGTTATAGCAGCGTTGATGCTGTAAACGCGGTGCAGAGATGGGTCTAACAAGGTCAATCAATCGGAAGTCAAAAGCTACGCTCCTACGTCGCTACGGTTCTGCCTGCAATGTTCGCGGGATTAGTTGCGTATGAGATATATTAAAAAGTTCTGTTAGGGGTATTGTTATCTAGCCTGACTTTAATTAAGCATTCTGGTAGGTGACAGTTATGCAAGAACAGTACCTGATGTACTGATATATAACCAAGTACGGCCGACTACGGGGGGGGGCATGAACTGATGAATAATATACCAATAATCGATATATCAAATCTCGAAAGTAGTGACGCAGAAAAACGCAAGACCGTTGCAGATAGCCTTTGTAGAGGCTTCCATGAAATCGGTTTTGTGGCAGTTCAGGGGCATGGAATATCGCAATCACTGCTGGGCGAGATGCGACTGCAGGTAATGGATTTATTTAATAGGCCAACGGAAGAGAAATTAGGCCTCACCGTGCAACAGTACAATTATAGAGGCTACGTACCCAATGGTTTTTTCACCCCTAACCGGGCGGGAGAGACAAACAAGCAGCAAGCTTCTGATCAGTACGAAGCGTACAAACTTCACTTTGAAACTGAGCCGGATGATCCCATCCGTCAGCAATGCTCATTATACGGGCCGAATAAGTGGCCGCAAAAGTCGCAACAATTGAAGAATGCTGTGACCCGCTATTGGCGCGAATGTGATCGAGTTACGCAGAATCTGTTGGGCGCTATATCAGATCATTTGAATCTGGATAAGAATTATTTTCAACAGGTATTCGAGCAACCTTTAACCAATATGACGCTTCTGCATTACCCGCAGGCAAATTCGAGTAATGATTCGTTTGGTATCCATCCGCATAAGGATACTGATGTTTTAACTATTCTGGCACCCGATCCGGTGGGTGGCTTGTATGTTCGCAGCAGGAATTCACAAGAGTGGATAGAGGTAATTGTCCCAGATGATGCACTAATTGTTAATGTGGGGGATATGCTTGAAATATGGTCAGCTGGATATTTTGTATCAACCCCACATAAGGTGGTTAGTCCGCAAGCAGCGGATCGTTATAGTTTTCCTTATTTTGCAGTACCCAGATACGACGTGGTGGTTGAGCCTTTGGGCTTTGATGAAACAGTTTTAGGTAAAAGATTAACCAAACAAGCCGCTGAGGAACGATCAATGCATTGTGGAGATGTTTCGCAAAAAATATGGCAAAGTAATTGGCCTGACTCACAAGCCATTGACGAGCGTTACGACCCCTATATAAATTAATCCTGTGCCGCGGCTTCTTAATCGCATCATCGCCACCCAAGATGTTCATTTTCATCAACGCAATGATGGTCGCTTTGTACTTGGAGAGTCCATGTCAGTTTGGCAGAACCATGCGCATACTGCTCGTTTACAAGGGCGCCGAATATCTTTCCAGCCCAAGAACTTGCGCACCAACACGGTAGCCGAATGTTAGCCAAAGCGGTAAAGGTGCTGCCTAGTCTTGCTGATGCAGTGACCGAAGAAGCCTTCATTGGTTGGCGACCGTTACCCGTCGATGGTCATCCGGTATTGGGAGTTTCACCAGCGAGGCCAGATATCTATATGGCGATAATGCACAGCGGTGTTTCACTAGCACCGATAGTTGGGCAGCTAGTGGCGCATGAACTCATCCATCAGACGAGCGTGCCTAGGCTCGATGATTTTCGCCCAACGCGGTCCTTTGAAACGGTTAAACGTTATTAGTTTAGAGAATTAAACTTATTATAAACAATAATATTAGCGCGCCCGCTGTTGCAGTGATGATTGCGACAACTAATGCACCGGCAAAAATGCCCAATAGACCAAATACATAACCGCCCTACAAAGCCAGCAAACTTTTGGTCTAGTAAGTCGAGTCAGTTCGATTTGACGACAAATAAGAGAGGTGCCGTTGGTTTAGGTGCGCTGGCTAAATGAGTTTCTACCGTCCATGCTGAACTCAGTTTATTCAGCCAAACTTTAATTGCGTCGGTTTCGACCGCACCCTGCGGATGACCTGGGTAACAGAGTAAGGTGATTAAGCCATTGTTGGGCAATAGACTTAAGGCAGCGTCTAAGGCAGCAATACTAGTGTTAGACGTAGTTGTAATGTTCTTATCGGCGTTGGGTAAATAGCCAAAATTAAACATGGCGCAGTCGATGGGTTCCTTTATATGAAGCTTTAAGTTTTCATGCCCTTCTAGAATAAATTCAGTATTGCTATAACCCGCTTGGCTTAATCGTTGTCGGCTGCTAACAATTGCTTGATCTTGCACATCAAAACCAACTACTTTTTTGAAACCCAGTTGTGCTAAAAATTCAGTATCAAAACCGTTGCCACAGGTCGCATCCACCGCAAACCCTTTTTCACGCCCTGCGAAATGTTGGCTGACGATATTGTGTGTTCGGCGAGTTAAACCCATTTGCTTAAATCTTCAGGTAGCGGCTTATCTAATAATAGATGATCGGCCATTAGCGCTGCATAGTAGGGTACCAACAGACAGCCTTTGCTGCCAAAGCCGTTAAAACAAAAGGCTTTTCCGAGCTTAGAGAGCGGGCCAATAAATGGTTTGCGATCAGTGGTGGTGGGTCGAATTCCAACTTCATGCTTGAGTACATTGCCGTGCAGGCCAGTGTGCTGTGTCAGGCTATCGAGCATTTTGTCCTTGGCCCCTGCGCTGGGGTTCAAGCATAAATCATTCCAAATGAAGTTTGAGCCGAGCTTAGCGCTTTGTTGATTCGAACCATCCGGCACAAGCCACTGTCCCCAGCTTAACATTCGGTCAGGACGCTTGGCGCCAAGATCTAAGGTTAATATCTCTCCTTTAGCGAGCTTGAAGGGCAAATGGGCTAACCAAGGGTTTTCTATGGCCTGGTAGCCTTCACAAAAAATAATTTGCTTTGCCTGCCACTGACCAATACTGACACTGCTTTTAGATATATCAAGCTCGGAATAATTAACAGAATATTGCGCATAGCTTTTTCGAGATTCCAGCCATTGCCGGGTCGCGCTAAGTAGCGCTTTGGTATCAACCACTGCAGTCTGTTGTATATCAATGACGCCGAACTCAGCTGGATCGAAGTGTGAAGAATCTGACCCTTGTAATAAATCCTGGTACGCAGCCTCGGTCATGCGTTTGTTCAGATAGTCATATTGGCCTTGGTTTTTAATCAGCCGGGTTTGTTTAATCGTTCTAAACAAGGACTGCTTAGTGTCAAGCTCAAGCGCGCGGTAATAGTCTTTAGCGATTGGGTAATAGTCAGAAAATTGATCTGAAATATTTAGGCGATGACCGGTGATGGGGTTGATGATGCCGGCCGCTACCTTGCTAGAACTACCCGAATTAGCATTGTCTAATACCAACACGCTTTGGCCGCGTTTAATCAAAGTAGTTGCCAATACAGAGCCCGCCAAGCCTTGGCCAACTATAATGAAATCGAATTCTGGGAGAGGCATAACTATAATTAGCGGCGCGATGGTGGTAGTCTTTTTAAATAGACAACAATTATAACAAAGCACAGAGCCAATAGGCTTTTTATAGCGTGCTCATTAAACAGATTCTATGGCCAGATACCTTCTCTCTGAAAAGCGTTTTTTACCTTATTTTTGCACTCAGTTTTTGGGTGCATTTAATGACAATATTTATCGCAACGCATTAGCAATCATAGTGACCTATGTTTTGGCTAAGGAAAACCAAGCGATCATTATTAATGTTGCCTTGGTGGCCTTTATACTGCCGTATTTTTTATTCGGCGCGCTGGCAGGTCAATTGGCGGATAAGTATGAAAAATCATGGCTAATTCGCAGAATCAAAGCCGCCGAAATTGTGATTATGTGCCTGGGTAGTGTCGCGTTATATCTGCAGTCGATGCCAATGATGTTGTTTGTATTGTTCGCTTTGGGTTCCCAGTCTGCGTTTTTTGGCCCGATTAAGTACAGTATATTACCCCAACATTTACACCCTGACGAAATTCTAGGCGCAAATGCTTACGTTGAATCTGGCACCTTTGTGGCTATTCTGATAGGCACAATTTTGGGCGGTTTCTTGGGCAGTAATATTGCCTATTTACACATTTTGATTGGCTGCATTATTGTTGTCGCAACGCTTGGCTGGTGGGTAAGTCGAGGTATTCCAAGCGCGCCAGCGGCTGCGCCAGATTTAAAGATTTCTTTAAAACTCGTTAAAAGCAGTCTCGAGATTATTCGTATGGCACGTGCCGATAAGCCAGTCTTTATGTCTATTTTGGCTATCTCCTGGTTCTGGTTTTTCGGCTCGATTGTACTTACGCAGTTTCCCGTATTCGCAAAGGATGTGCTTTCTGGAAATGCAAATGTTGCCATCTTACTTTTGGCTACCTTTTCTATTGGCATTGCCCTGGGTTCGTTTGCTTGCTCTAAACTCTCTGGCGGTAAGGTAGAGATAGGCCTGGTGCCTTTTGGTGCATTGGGCATGAGCTTCTTTGCCTATCAATTAGGCCGTTCAGTTCCGATTGAGTCAGCCGAACTACTTACCTTGGCGGAAATCATGCTCTGGCCGGGAGCTTGGTGGGTAGTTATTAATCTAACCATGATCGCCTTCTGCGCCGGCATGTTTATTGTGCCGCTGTATGCGTTTTTACAAACCCGTAGTGACGCGTCACAGCGTTCGCGGGTGTTCGCCGTTAATAACATTTATAACTCTATCTTTATGGTAGCCTCCGGCGTGCTCGGTATGTTGATGTTCCAGTTTGGCTTTAGTGTTTTGCAGGTCTTTAAAGCCGCCGCGATACTGAATTTGATTGCGACAATCTACATTATTGCTGCGATGCCAGAATACTTTCTGCGACTGGTGAGCTGGTTGTTGGTGCATAGTATCTATCGCGTAAAAAAAGAGAATCTCGAAAATATTCCAAAACAGGGGCCGGCTTTATTGGTTTGT
>CAWUWF010000098.1:0-4631 GCA_963925935.1 uncultured Arenicella sp.
CGGCTTAATTTCGGTGTTTTGTTTTTTGTCTGTCATTTGTTTCTGTGTATTTCAATTATTCAAAGTTCAACTATTCTAAGTTTAACAAGGACACATCGCCACCGGTTGCCACCAAATTGGTGGTTTTGGTTTTTTCCGTTGCGAATCGATATAAATAATGTGGCCCGCCCGCTTTTGGACCGGTGCCTGACAGCCCTTGACCACCGAACGGTTGCACCCCAACTACAGCACCAACGACATTGCGATTGATGTAGGTATTACCGCAATGTGTGTGCTCGAAAATAGTGTTAGCAAACTCTTCTCGGCGGCTATGCACGCCTAAGGTCAAACCAAACCCAGTATTGTTAATATCATCCAGCATCTTATGCAGATGCTTAGATTTATAACGCAACACGTGAATAACCGGGCCAAACACTTCTTCTTTTAGGACATCAAGGTTATCGATTTCTATTAAGGTTGGGGCGAAAAACGCGCCACTCTGCGGAACTCTAGCGCTGTCAAAACGGGCCAAAACACGCGCCCCATCTTTCGCCTGCATAGACTCCACATGCGCCTGTAAACTGGCATAGGCCCGTTTATCGATTACCGGGCCAACATCCGTGGATAGAAGCGCAGGATCGCCTAAATGTAGAGTGTCCATAGCCCCTATTAGCATTTCAATCACACCATCGGCGATTTCTTCTTGTAAGAATAAAACGCGCAATGCCGAACAGCGTTGGCCAGCGCTATTAAAGGCAGAATTGATCGCATCGTCGACCACTTGTTCTGGTAGGGCCGAGGAATCAACAATCATCGCATTCTGACCACCCGTCTCAGCAATTAATGGCACGATTGGGCCGTCGCGTTCGGCTAATTGGCGGTTGATCAATTTGGCCACGCCAGTAGAGCCGGTAAAGCACACACCGGATAGTCGCAAGTCGGTCACTAATTTGGGACCAATCTCACTACCCTTGCCCATCAATAACTGCAGTACGTCTTTAGGCACCCCCGCTTGGTGGAACAACTTGATTGCCTCGAATGCGACAATTGGTGTTTGCTCCGCTGGCTTGGCAATAACACTATTGCCTGCGGCGAGGGCTGCACTAATTTGTCCGACAAAAATAGCTAAGGGAAAGTTCCACGGTGAAATACAAAGAAAAACACCTCGGCCATGTAAGCTAAGTAGATTCTGTTCGCCGGTAGGCCCAGGCAGTTGAGTCGCCTGATTGAAATGTTGCGCCGCCTGCAAACCGTAATAGCGACAAAAATCCACGGCTTCACGCACTTCAGAAATAGTGTCTTGAAAAATTCGACCTGCTTCTAATGTGATTAACCGCATTAATCTAGGATGATCTTGTTCGAGTAAATCGGCTACCTTTTGGAGTATTCTAGAGCGCTCTGCACCACCGAGTTTATCCCAAGCTGGCTGCGACTTTGCGGCACCATTCAGAGCATCTTGAATATCTTGATCAGTAGCATCAACACAGGTACCAACGCAAACGTCTGACTTGGCTGGGTTAACAATGGTAACGCCAATGCCCGAATTTCGAATCTCGCCATTAACGATTGAAGCCGCATCATTGACCTCTGGCACCTTAGACATTTTCTCCAATAGTTGTTCTACAACTAGCGGATTATCCAAATCTAAGCCTGCTGAATTATCCCGCTGGCTGGCGTCACCAGCATGGTTTCGATAGATATTTTTCGGAATCGGAATTCCGACGTGGCGATAGACTTCAGCGCTTGCAACGGTCTCTACAGGATCGCTGACAATTTCAGAAACAGGCGTATCTTTATCCAAAAACTGACTAACAAATGAGCTGTTCGCACCGTTTTCCAATAGCCTTCGAACCAAGTAAGGCAGCAAATCTTTATGCGCCCCAACCGGTGCATAAACCCGCATAGGCAAGGCCGACTGAGCGGTGCTGGCCTTAACTTCTCCATACAAGAGATCGCCCATGCCATGCAAGCGTTGAAACTCAAATGGCGAGAAGGTTTTTTCTGAACTCGCATTTTTACGTGCTTCGATCATTCCCCAAACCACCGCCACAGTATGTGCATTATGAGTGGCGAACTGCGGAAAAATGGCGTCACTGGCATCCAGTAATAATTCAGCACACACCTGGTAACTTAAATCGGTATTCACTTTACGGGTATAAACCGGGTAATCGGAGTAGCCCATCTCTTGCGCAAACTTTACTTCACGATCCCAGTAAGCGCCTTTAACCAAGCGCACCATTAAGCGTCGGCTATTCTCACGCGCCAGAGTTGCCAACCATTGTATGACCAGAGGTGCTCTTTTTTGATACGCCTGAACTACCAAACCAAGGCCGTCCCAATCTTTCAGATCAGGGTCGCGGACCAAAGCCTCAAACAAATCGAGGGATATATCTAGGCGCTCTGATTCTTCTGCATCAATGGTAAAACCAATATTAAAACCACGAGCGGTAATAGCCAGCTCCTTCAACAGCGGCAATAGCTCGGTCATTACCGTGTGATGATGAGAATAGTGATAGCGAGGATGCAAGGCTGAAAGCTTTACCGAAATACCGTCTGCTTCAATAACGCTATCGGCCACGCCATTGTCGATCATCTTACCAATCGAGTGAATCGCGGCTAGATAAGCATCGTAATATTTATGCGCATCTTTATGCGTACGTGCTCCTTCGCCAAGCATGTCGAATGAGAAACGGGTTGTCTCGCTATTATCTTTACGACCTATCCTTGCTGCTTCATCAATACTGCGGCCCAATACATACTGCCCACCCATGATACCCATCGCCTGACGAATTGCTTTACGCACCACCGGCTCACCGACCTTCTTACTGATGGCGGGCAACCAACTTGATGGATTGCCACTGAAATTTTCTTCCAGACGCACAAAGCCTCCTGTAAGAATTAACCCAACGGTCGCCATGTTGACCAAATTTGAATCCGACTTGCGAAAGTGTTTACCCCAATCGCCCGCTAAGATTTTTTCATTTATCAAAGCGTCAGCCGTATCCTTGTCGGGTATTCGCAACAGCGCTTCGGCCAAACACATTAACGCGATGCCTTCTTGATTGGACAGACTAAACTCTTGTAAAAAAGCATCCAATATATTATGTCTACTGCCCTGCGCTCGGCAATTTTCGACAAATTTGGTGGCGCGTTGTTGTGCCTGATCGCGCATGGCCTGAGTCAACCAAGGCGATTCATCACAGACTGCCAGCAGTCCCTCTACACAAAGGTTTTCGTCGGCATGTATTTGGGTGCGCAGTTGGCCGCGTATATTCGGCAAAGATGTGGACTTTAGTTTGTTCATGGCTATCTTCAAAAGTTGTTGTACGTTTTAGAATGTACTACTAATAAGTAGACCTAAACAGGTCTTATAGCGACAGAGCCCCCAATTGAGCGCGGCCAGAGTTTCAATGGCATAGCGTTTAGTAAAAAAGCAACGTAATTTACTTACGTTGCTTTTTGTATGCCGTTAGATTATCGATTCATCGGTATTAATTCCCTGTGAGTCCCTTTCGAATTAATAGTGGCTGAATATTGGGCTCTGCACCACGAAAGTTTTTGAAAATAGTCATCGCATCTTCAGAGCCACCGCGTGACAATAAGGTTTTGCGGAAGTGGTCCCCATTTTCACGTTTCATTCCGCCATTCTCTTTGAACCATTCAACTGAATCTGCGTCTAAAACCTCACTCCAAATATAAGAGTAATAGCCAGCAGAATAGCCGCCAATGATGTGCGAGAAGTAGGTGCTGCGATAACGTGGTGGTATTACATCAAGGCCGACACCCGCGTTTTTCAGAGCTTTTGCTTCAAAGGCTAAGAAACCGTCAACATCTGGCACTTGATCAGGCGTAATCTGATGCCATGCTTGGTCAAGTAGTGACGCTGCCAAATATTCAGTGGTAGTGAAACCTTGGTTGAACTTAGAACTCGCTAGCACTTTATCCAACAATTCTCGAGGCATCGCTTCGCCGGTTTTATGATGAACAGCATAGTTGGCTAAGACCTGCGGCCAATCAGCCCACATCTCATTGACTTGTGATGGATACTCAACAAAATCACGTGGTACAGAGGTACCTGCAAAAGACGGATAGGTAACATCTGAAAACATGCCGTGTAGCGCATGACCAAACTCATGGAACATCGTTGTTACTTCGTCCCAGGTTAGCAAGGTAGGTTCACCGGCCGGAGGTTTTGGAACATTAAGGTGGTTCGCAACCACTGGCTTATTTCCATTTAAATGTGATTGAGATACATAGGCGTTCATCCAGGCGCCGCCGCGTTTTGATTCGCGGGCGTAAAAATCTTGAATAAACAAGGCAAGGGTCGAGCCGTCAGCATCAAATACTTCCCAAACCTTTACGTCTGGGTGATAGGTTTTTAAGTCTGGGCGTTCTTTAAAAGTAATGCCAAATACTTGTTCAGCAGCATAGAACACACCGTTGACCAGCACATTCTCCATCTCTAAGTAAGGCTTTAGTTGCGACTCATCAAAGTTATATCTCTGGGCACGAACTTTTTCTGTGTAATAACTCCAGTCCCATGAAGCCAATTGAAAATCACCACCTTCGGCATCGATCTGTTTTTGTAAATCTGCCGCTTCTCGCTTGGCATTCGCGACTGCTGGAGGTGTCAATATCGCAAGTCTGTCATT
>CAWUWF010000099.1:0-11433 GCA_963925935.1 uncultured Arenicella sp.
CTGTTTCGTGCCGGATAAGCTGGTGCAGGCGCAAGTGTCAATTGGTGCTGCCAACGGCTCTTTTGCTTTGCAGGAATGCCTTAACGATGGAGTGCTTGCTGCCAATACTATTGTGCAGAATTTAGGCTTTAAACCCGAAGCTAGTGCGGTGCCACAGTGCAATGCAGTGCCAGAAGCGTTATTGCAAGCGTTTTGGCATAGCCCAAATCAGTATTCAGACAAACCTTGGCGGGGCGCTAAACAATTTGTCGACCTGCAAAACGATGTGGCGGTTTCTGATATTTACTTAGCGGTTCGCGAAGGGTTCAAATCCGTTGAGCATATTAAACGCTACACAGCACTGGGGTTTGGTACCGATCAGGGTAAAGTAGGTAATATCGTTGGTATGGCAGTGTTAGCCGAAGCATTAGATCAAGACATTCCAAGCACTGGAACCACTACCTTTAGGCCGAATTATACCCCCGTCACCTTCGGCGCTATTGCCGGTGCTGATATTGGCGGCACGCTTTTCGATCCAGTACGTAAAACTGCGATGCACCCGTGGCACCAAGAAAATGGTGCTTTGTTTGAGAACGTAGGCCAGTGGCATCGCCCTTGGTATTACCCCCGCTTGCTCAACGGTAAAGTTGAAACTATGCACCAGGCGGTTAATCGTGAATGCTTGGCTACGCGCAATAGTGTCGGCATGATGGACGCATCTACCCTAGGTAAGATTGAAGTTGTTGGCAAAGATGCTAGCGAATTTCTAAACCGAATTTACACCAATGCATGGAAGAAGTTGGGTATAGGCTGCGCTCGTTATGGATTTATGCTAGGTGAAGATGGCATGGTTATGGACGACGGAGTCACGGTTCGACTGTCGGAGAATCGTTTTTTTATGCACACAACGTCGGGTGGCGCAGCTCCTGTTCTTGGATGGATGGAGCATTGGTTGCAAACCGAATGGCCAGAATTGGAGGTTTACTTAACGTCCGTCACCGATCATTGGGCAACGGCTGCAGTGGTAGGGCCGAATAGTCGTAAGGTGGTGTCCGCCGCTGTTAGCGGTATTGATTTTGATAGTGAGGCCTTTCCATTCATGACCTCACGTGAGGGAACCCTGGATGGAGTTCCTGTAACGGTAAATCGAATCAGTTTCTCTGGTGAGCTAGCCTACGAAGTGAATATTTCTGCCAACTATGGCCGTATGGCGTGGGTGAAACTAATGCTCGCTGGTGAGCCATATGACATTACGCCCTATGGTACAGAGTCAATGCACGTATTACGTGCCGAAAAAGGTTATGTGATTGTAGGCCAAGATACCGATGGTTCGGTCACACCAGTCGATCTTGGAATGAATTGGGTGGTGTCTAAGGCAAAAGATTTCTTAGGCAGGCGCTCATTAGCGCGTGCGGACTGCCTGCGTGAAGGGCGTAAGCAGCTTGTCGGTCTACTAACCACCGACCCCCAAGAAGTCTTGCCTGAGGGCGGGCAAATAGTGAATAACACCGATAAGGTGATCCCAATAGCAATGATTGGGCATGTTACCTCAAGTTATTATAGTGCTTGTCTTGGTCGTTCTATTGCGATGGCCGTTGTCAAAGGTGGCCATAGCCGAATAGGCGAAACCGTTTATATTGCCTTAACCGATGGTCGTATGATTCCGGCTGAAATAGGTTCCAGCGTCTTTTATGATCCTAAGGGAGAGCGCCAAGATGTCTAGTGAGAATAACCAAATGCAAATTTCTTTAGTTCAAGAAAGTTCTTTGAATCAAGAAAGCCCTTTGATTCAAGTGAATTTTTCTCAGGAAAGCTTAGCTAAGTCCAAACTTAGTATTCACGAAATGGCCTTTCGTGGGCTGGTTAACTTGCGTGGTTCGTTGGATAACCCAGACTTTGTGAAAGCGGTTGAAGGCGTGTTAAACACATCGCTGAAAATGGAAAATAACTGCTTCGTCGAAACCGCAGAGTTTACTATTCTGTGGTTTGGGCCGAACGAATGGATGATCGTTACTGAACCTGGAAAAGAAACCGCTCTGGTTGCGGCTTTGAGAGCTAGCTTGGCAGAAACTTTTTCCGCGGTGACTGATGTCAGCGGTGGTAATACGATTATTGAAATATCTGGAAGCTGCGCCCGAGACCTTCTGGCTTGTGGGTCAATGATCGACTTTCATGAAAGTGAATTCTCACAGGGACAATGTGTTCAAACATTGTTTGCGAAGACTAATGTGGCAATTTATCAACATGCCCAGCAAGATGTTTTTCGAATGATAGTTCGGCGTAGTTTTTCGGATTATTTAGGCGTCTGGTTGGCCGATGCTGCAAGCGGTTTTGCTGATACGGACTAATTTCAGTGCCGGTAGTTTAAGCGCCAACCCTTAGCTCAAACACCAAACCCGATCAAAGCAGTGCTTCTTGTGAACATTTATAGTGCTTATGCCATTTTTAATACGGCAGAATTGCTCTATTCTAGGGCCTTAAACGATTCCCGTTTATGGGCGCGTTTCCCTATCCTCTTGTTGAATAACAGCTGAATTATAGTTGAATAAAAAATGACCAATAAATACGATAATTATGTTGATGGCCAGTGGCTCCCTGCGCAGACTTATTTAGATAACACTAGCCCCTCAGACTTTAGTGATGTGATCGGCAGTTATGCGCAAGCCAGTATCGCTGATACTGAAAATGCCATTGCTGCCGCTAAAACGGCCTTTGATAGTTGGAGCCTCTCCAGTTTAGAGGTGCGTAAAACTATTCTGGATAAAATTGGTAATGAGCTTATAGAACGCAGCGCAGAGATAGGCACAATCTTGGCGCGCGAGGAAGGAAAAACAATTCCTGAAGGCACTGGTGAAGTGTATCGAGCGGGTCAATTTTTTCAGTATTATGGTGCTGAAACCCTACGCCAAATGGGTGAACTGGCAGATTCAGTACGCCCAGGTGTTGAGGTAGAGGTGCGTCGCGAACCAGTCGGTGTTGTTGGAATTATTTGTCCGTGGAATTTCCCGATGGCCGTCGCTGCTTGGAAGGTAGCCCCGGCTCTGGCCTATGGCAATACAGTCGTTCTCAAGCCCGCAGAATCAGTTCCCGCCAGTGCTTGGATATTGGCCGAAATTATTAGCCGCAGCGGTTTACCAAATGGTGTTTTTAATATGGTAATAGGCAAGGGCTCAGAAGTAGGTGAAGTGATCAGTAAATCGACAGACGTGGACGCAGTTAGTTTCACCGGTTCGGTCAAAGTTGGGCGAGCAATTGCCCGAAATGTGGTGGAACACATGGGTAAGTTGCAATTGGAAATGGGCAGCAAGAATGCCCTCGTTGTACTTAATGATGCCAACCTTGATTTGGCGGTAGAGTGCGCAATCAACGGCGCGTTTTTTGGTACTGGGCAAAAATGTACAGCCTCGTCGCGTCTAATCGTGGAAGAGGGCGTACACGATCAGTTTATCCAAAAGATGGCCGAAGCCATGTCCAAACTCAAAGTGGGTAATCCGTTGACGGAAGGTACCCAAATTGGCTCCATGGCAAACCAAAACCAATTCCAACAGGTGATGGATTATATTGAAGTTGCTAAATCGGAAGGTGCGGTGTTGGTTGCCGGCGGTAATAGCATCGATTGCCAACCTAAGGGCTATTATATTCAGCCAACCTTATTCAGCGACACCAATAATGAGATGAGAATCAACTGCGAAGAAATTTTCGGACCAGTTGCTTGTGTCATCAAGGCGCGTGATTACGATCATGCCTTAGCCATGTCTAACGATACCGAATTTGGTTTGACGTCTGGAATTATGACCCAATCATTAGCTCGTTCAGCACATTTCAAGCGGCACTCCACATCCGGTTGTGTGATGGTGAATCTGCCGACCGCAGGCACTGACTATCATGTTCCATTTGGTGGTCGTAAAGCCTCTAGTTATGGCTCACGTGAGCAAGGCAAGTACGCCGCTGAGTTTTATACGGCCGTTAAAACAACGTACTCTCGACCCTATTAGTTAAATAGCCGTTAAATCTGATAAAGGTAGGATTGTGAAATGTCGATAGAGAACAACACTGACCGAGTGATAATTGATGGTTTGCAATATAATAATTGGGATCGAGCACTGTTCCAAAAGACTCGGGACAGTGGATTAAATGCGGTACATGTCACGATCGCCTATTGGGAAGATTTTCGAGAGTTAGTAGAGAATATAGCGCAGTGGCATAGACACTTCGAGAATCATGCAGATCTAATTATGCCAGTGCGTAGCGCTGAAGATGTGTTGCGTGCCAAACAAACGAATAGATTAGGCATCATTTTCGGCTTACAAAACTGTTCACCAATCGAAGATGATCTGGCATTAGTCCAGGTTCTACATGAGCTTGGCGTGCGCATAATGCAGTTGTCGTACAACAATCAAAGTTTGTTGGCGACCGGCTGCTACGAGGACAATGATTCCGGTATAACTCGTTTTGGTAAACAAGTGATCAAAGAAATGAATCGTGTCGGAATGTTGATAGACATGTCGCATTCGGCAGAGGTTTCAACGCTTGAAGCCATTGAGTTGTCTGAGCGGCCAATTGCAATCACACATGCCAACCCTGGCTCTTTCCATCCTGCGCTGCGCAATAAATCGGATACAGTCATTCGGGCGCTAGCCGAGACCGGCGGAATACTCGGTTTTAGTCTTTATCCCTTTCATTTGAAAAATGGTTCTGACTGTTTGCTGCAAGAATTTTGCCAAGCGATTGCCGGCACAGTGGATATGATGGGTATTGATCATGTCGCTATTGGCTCTGATTTATGCGAACAATGGGGATATGAAAAACTACAATGGATGCGCAGCGGAACTTGGACCTACACAGCTGATTTTGGTGAAGGCTCGGCCGATAGTCTTGCTTGGCCAAAGCAGCCCAGCTGGTTTGAGGGGTCTCAGCATATTATGAATATAGCTCATGGTCTGGCAGATGTTGGTTTTGATCAGAGCGGTATTGATAAAGTGATGGGCAACAATTGGTTGCGATTTTTTGGCCAGTCTTTTGGTGGTCAAGGCGCATTGGCTAGTCGCGCCTAAAGCATCTATTTTACGCTGCGCTTAATTCAATGACATGACCACGCCACAGCAATCAGAAGCACTCTATGATTCGCAGCCGCCGCTGCGGTCGCCTGCGCAGGTGATGGATCTTGCTCGGTTAGGCAGCATGCATCAATGCCGGCTTAGTTTTATGCGTAAGCTAGTTCGTAAACTGATGGCAGAGGCTTGGCAGATCAAGCCATCGTTGATCGATCTTGATGAACATGGCTATGGAGCCGTGGTCTATTCGATTGAGGCCAATGGCAACCGATATAGTTACGTGCTGTTTTCCGACTACCTAGATGACCAGCTTCGTGATGATCGAGTTATTGCCGAGAAGTGGGACGTAACCATGACGCTATGCATCGGTGACGTCAGCGAAGTTCAGCTCAAGGACATGCGGCTTAACGTTCCTAAGCAGGAGGCGGGTAGGGCGCAATCAAATATGTTGGTCTTATCGCGAGGTAATAAAAGCTCGCGTAACTTCAATTATGTAGTCGACCAGTTGGCCTCTGGCTGCCAGCCCTGTATGCAAAAATTAGCTCAGGTAGGCTATTTATATCGAACTACAGCAGTCTATGGCAGCGGTAAATTCGGCATGGCAAATTGGCAAAAGGTAAATAATGATTGCCCCGAGTTTGCCAGCCCTTTTGCGGCTGAGATGTTTAATTGTTTTATGCTACGTCATTTTAGTATTGAGCAAGCTGAGCATTTGGCCCGAATTAAAGCACCTGAACTTGCGGTGACTCTAGATGATGAGGTAAAACGTTTTGTTGGAATAGGCAATTCCACTGGACTCGGAATGGCCCCTTACCTTATCCGTCATCCTTTGGTAATAAGTCAGTGGGTGTTAACTCGGGAAAAGGCGATTGCCCGCGTCGTTCATCTCGCTGAAGTATCAAAGCGCAAATTGCTTGAATTAGATAGTGTATTTTGTAAGGCAATATTGCATGTACAGCAAACCGACGTGCCTGATGCTAGGCAGATTTCTCGCAACAAGTGTTTGATATCAGAGCTGCAAGGTCTTAGAAACTGGCTAAGCACATCTGAGGTTCCGTATTCACAAAATCATTCAAGTTACGCGAAGTTGATTGGCTATGTTGAGGCCACTATGAGCTTAGAAACTCAAGAAATGGTTAATTCCTGCTTGATGGAAGTGTACCCAGAATTGGTCGATGATTTCGAGCAATACGCTTATGTCGATGAGCACTATCAGACTCAACCAACAATGTCCTTGCAAGCGTTACAGGCCTTGATAGAGAACCAGTACAATTGGGCTTTGAGTATCGATTTTGACCAGCCTGATGCGAATCATTATTTTTGGTACCGCTCTGAGGAAAAGATGGAGCCAAGGATCGGAGATCGGTTTAATGAGCCCGGCCAAGATAAAGAGATGCCGCTAACCATCGCTCGTTTAGTTCGTCAATGTTATGACTGTTTGCTAAACGATATTGTAAAACATGATCATTCTTCGGGTAAGAATTCAGTTGCCTATTTTCTCCTGAGACATCCCAAATACTCCGGTATTGTGAGGCGTATTCAGACTATGGCGCAAGAATGCTATGGCGAGATTAGAGCCAATTTAGCTGATATCGATATGCTGCCAATGGACTTATTACGTTGTAAATTATCTTTTTTCGGCGTTAGCAAGTTTGACCCTAAGTCAAAGTTATGGGTGCGCAATACTATGTTTCAGGGCGCGCCAAGCGTTGCCGATATTGGCAAGCCGTTTAAGGACGATTGGTGTTTTCCAGTGGCTTCTGAACTCAGCGACGTGGACAGTTAGTATCCAAATGAGAGCCTCTCTAGATGAACTAAAATCCTTGCTCAAGCAAGCTTTTGAAGCCTGTGGTTATGATTTTGGAGGCTATGAGGTGGCAGCCGAAATGGTGGTTTGGTCTCAGATGCATGGGTTTAACGTATTGCCGATGATAAAAGAGTGCCTATTGCCATTGGCGCAAGATTCATTGAGCCCTAAGGTGCTGCTCGATGAACCACACAAACTAGTGTTTGATAACCAAGGTCACAGCGTTCTTGTTAGTGCCTCTCAAATGGTAAATTTAGCCTGTGCGAAGGCATTGGATCACGGCTTTTGTGTGACGCAAGTGCAAAACTGTGCGCACCCAGTGATGCTTGCTAAGCTGCTTTGCGACAGTCGCAACTATGGTCTGTACGCTACTGCATATTGGTATGAAGACCATACCCAACAACTGTTGGAGCTTAAAGCCGACGCTGAGCAGCCTTGTCCAGAGTTGCGCTATTATTCTATCGATAGTAGCGATTCAAACTCTAAGGGCCTTAATCATGGGCAGCTCAATATTATCTTTGCTAGGCAAGACAATATTGACCACCCGGAACTCTTGGCCAATAGAAAAAAACTGTTTGAGAACGCGCCGTTAGATCGGCGACTCACACCACAATATTTCGCCAAACAATATCAGCAGTCGCTAGACCTTGGCGTAGAAATAGAAGCCAATCTCTGGCAGCTGCTGCTTGAGATTGGCGCCGAGGTTTTGGTGGAGTCTACTGAGCAATCGCGCCAAGGAGCTGGTAGTTGATTTACTGGCTAAACCATAAATACTAATAATTTGAGAAATATCATGACCGACAAAACCATCAGTTTAGCCGAGGTGCAACGTATCACCGAGAACGCATTGATCGGCGCAGGTGCGGCTAGGCAAAATGCGGTAGCGGTAGCTAAGTCTACGGTGTTGGCTGAGCGTGACGGCATTCGTAGTCATGGTCTTATGTACGTGCCAATCTATGCTGAGCATGTTCTGTGTGGCAAAGTAGATGGTCAAGCGGTTCCAACCGTAGAGCAACCGCGATCGGGTTCAATTCGAGTAGACGCTCATTCTGGCTTTGCTCATCCGGCGATTGATGCTGGTTGGCAAGCCTTTACCCAGGCGGCGAAAGACAATGGGGTAGCAGTGCTAACCGTGCACAATTCATATAATTGTGGCGTACTTGGGCATCATTCTCAGCGTCTAGCCGAGCAGGGATTCATGGGTTTGTGTTTCACTCATGCTCCAGCGTCGATAGCGCCCACCGGTGCAAGTAAGCCTGTGATTGGTACTAATCCGTTTTCCATCGCGGTACCGGACGGTAAAGGCGGTTGTGCTTTATCGATTGATCAGTCGGCCAGTGTGGTGGCAAAATCAGAGATTATGTTACGTGCACGAAATGGCGAACAGATCGAACCGCATTGGGCTTTTGATGCGCATGGCAATTCAACTACCAGCCCTGACGAAGCTTTAAAAGGTTCAATGGCTCCGGCGGGCGGTTATAAAGGCTTTGGGATAGGCCTTGTAGCTGAATTACTGGCGTCATGTCTAGCCGGTGCTGTGCTGAGTAAGGACGCCAGCCCCTTCGCCGGTCCCGTCGGTGGCCCACCAAGTACTGGCCAATGTTTTATTGCATTTGATCCTCAAGGTTTTTCGAATGAATTGTTCGCGGTACGGGTTAACGAATTAGTAATGGCGATAAGTAGCCAAGATGGCGCGCATCTACCGGGCGATAAAGCGAAATCAAATCGAGCAAAAACCATTGAAGCTGGGGTCTCTGTAAAGCAAGAGTTATTAGATAAGATACAAGCGTATTAAAGTTTGAGAATTAGGCGCTTTTGGCGCGGTTTTAATCATTTCATTTGACGTGATTAAAACCTACCCTAGCAACGGAGTTAATGGTGGTTGTGCCGTGGCCAAAGCGCTGACTAAATAGCCGTGAAGCGCCTGGTGGTGAATAAAATGCGCAGTTTTGTTTAAGCAGGAGCTATCGACGTCTATTTCTAGAGCCACCTCGGTGACCTTTACTTGCTGCACCCCCTTCGACAGTTAGATCGCCAGCCATTTGCGCTTGAGCGCCAGCGGTAACTTCGCCGAGTTCTTTCTGTAATGTTTGCAGGCTCGGTTTCTCTCCTCTGACATAGTTATCCATCGCTACTCGCATGGCGGCGACATGCTCAGGTGTCGTGCCACAGCAACCGCCTACAATTCGCGCGCCGGCGTCGATGACCAATTGCACGTATCGAGCCATCAGTTCTGGGGTGCCGCTATAGCAAATATCACCATCGACCCATTCTGGAATGCCACAATTGCCTTTGGCAATGAGTATTGGTTCAGCACCGATTTTTTCTGCGGCTTGGGTCATATTGATAATCGCTGCTACCACTTCTGCTGCACCTAATCCGCAGTTGGTGCCGTAGGCCATTAAGGGTACGGGAAGCTCGGCCTGTAGATTAACCAAGTCAGATGGCGTGACGCCCATCATGGTACGGCCATTGGTGTCGATGCTAAGGGTTAATACGATCGGTAGGCCGGCTTTACTAGCGCCGCGTACAGCTGCGTGAGCTTCCTCTATAGATGAAATGGTTTCAATCCAGAGTAGGTCTGCACCACCTTCAGCTAAAGCCATTGCTTGTTCAGTAAATGCGGCTTGTGCTTGCTCAATACTTACTTCACCAGCAGGCTGTAATATTTCGCCAGTAGGGCCCATTGAGCCAGCCACGGCGACATCGCGACCGCTGTCTTTAATTTCTGCTACTAGAATCTCCGCAGCAGCCTTATTGAATTCATGAACACGATCTTGAGCTTGGTGCAATTTAAGGCGATAGGACGTGCCACCAAAAGTATTGGTCAGCACGATATCTGAGCCGGCATCGATAAAACTACGATAATGTTTTGCCACTCGGTCCGGATGATCAATGTTCCAGAATTCAGGAGAATCACCAGACTGAAGGCCTAGTTCAAATAAATTGGTGCCAGTGGCGCCATCAATTAGTAGCGTTGGTTTTTCTTCGAGAAGACGTAGGAATCGATTGGTCATAATGATTTTAATTTTTGAAGGGGTTGGTCAGGGCTATTCTATAGCGCCTAGTATTCGGGGCGCATGGTATCAAATTAACCACAAAAAGGCCTGCCGATAACAAAAAAAAGCAAGCATAGGCTGGCTTTTTAGATTGATGATTGAGTACAGAAGCGCTTTGCTGTTGTCTCAGACAAAGTAGTCCGCACTGGTCATGCCTTTAACCTACTAAAATAAACCGTCGATTTGGCCTTCGTCGTTAATGCAGATGGCTTCAGCAGACGGTACTCGAGGTAGGCCTGGCATCGTCATGATCTCACCACAAATCGCGATAATAAAACCGGCACCCGCAGCTAAACGAACTTCGCGTACTGGTACAGAGTGGTTTATTGGAGCACCACGTAAGGTCGGGTCGGTGCTAAAGCTGTACTGAGTTTTCGCCATACAAACCGGTAGATTGCCATAGCCTTGCTTTTCCCATTCGTGCAATTGATTGCGAATTTTTTGATCAGCGAGTACTTCATCGGCACGGTAGATGCGCTTAGCGATGGTTTCGATTTTTTCAAATAACGGCATCTCATCTGGGTAGATCGGCGCGAAATTAGCGATGCCTGAATCAGCAATCTCAGCTACCCGAACTGCGAGGTCTTTTGAGCCGGCAGACCCAAACTCCCAATGCTTAGACAAAATGGCCTCAGCACCCTGAGCAGCAACATAGTCTTTAATTACTTGAACTTCGGCATCGGTGTCGGTAACAAAGTGATTTATCGCTACTACCACTGGTACACCAAACGATTTTAAATTCTCAATATGGCGGCCGAGATTTGGGCAACCATCTGCAACAGACTTGGTGTTCTCTGGGCCCAGATCGGCTTTGGCAACACCACCATTCATTTTCATTGCACGTACTGTGGCTACCAACACCACGACGCTCGGCGCTAGGCCGGCTTTACGACATTTAATGTTCATGAATTTCTCTGCGCCCAAATCAGCGCCAAAACCGGCTTCGGTGACTACGTAGTCAGCTAACTTAAGAGCGGTAGTGGTGGCAATAACTGAATTACAACCATGTGCGATATTGGCAAAAGGACCGCCATGAACAAATGCAGGGTTATTCTCTAGGGTCTGCACTAAATTTGGTTGCATCGCCTGTTCCAATAGAACAGTCATTGCACCGTCGGCTTTTATGTCGCGAGCGTAAACTGGCGTTTTGTCTCGACGATAGGCAACGATGATATCGCCTAGGCGCTTCTGCAAATCTGTAATATCCAAGGCTAAGCATAGAATAGCCATAACCTCAGAGGCAACGGTGATGTCAAAGCCCGTTTGCCGCGGAGCTCCATTAGTCACACCGCCCAAGCTAGTCACTACATCGCGCAGGGCTCGGTCATTCATGTCCATAACTCGACGCCAAGTAACACGGCGTTGGTCGATATCAAGTTCATTGCCCCAATAGATATGATTGTCGATCATTGCCGACAATAAATTGTGTGCAGATGTGATTGCATGAAAGTCACCAGTGAAGTGTAGGTTCATTTCTTCCATAGGAACAACTTGAGCCATGCCGCCGCCTGCTGCGCCGCCTTTCATTCCAAAG
>CAWUWF010000100.1:0-6025 GCA_963925935.1 uncultured Arenicella sp.
GACGTTGTGCAAGGTCGCGTGTCGATGGAAAAAAGTACCGCGTCCGGCATCTTGGCCTGACAGGCGTATCGAAAAATCATCGTCCAATAAGGTAGCATAGGCTAGGTTTTCGGCCATGCCCCAATCAAGGGCAAGTTCTCCTGCCTTCATTTTCCCACGATCTTGCATTATTTTAGCGGCTCGCGGATGCAGCTCTAAATCCTCTGGCAGGTCTAATAATCGCCCGGCCAAAAAGTCTAATCGTTTGGCACTCAGTGCTGTCTTAGTCTCGTGGCGCCATTGAATATTGAAATAGGGCGACCAGTCCACCGTATGATCGCCTTGTTCTACTCTGATGAATTCAGGCACCACGCGATCGCCGGCCACCATTGCCGCACGATAGTCTGCGTTGATTTTCTGTTCATGTTCTTGAGTGATAACGCCCTGGTCAATTAGGGTCTGGGCATAGAGTCGGCGAGTAGTGTCTAGTGCCTTAATGTTTTTGTACATCATTGGCTGAGTTACTGACGGCTCGTCTGATTCGTTGTGACCGTGACGCCGATAACAAACTAGATCAATAACCACGTCTTTGCGAAATTTCATGCGAAATTCCAGAGCGATTCTAGTTGCGAACACAACGGCCTCTGGGTCATCGCCATTGACATGAAAGATCGGCGCGCCAACCATCTTGGCAATTTCAGTACAGTAGGGAGTCGATCGAGCGTCTTTGGGGTTGCTGGTGGTAAAACCAATTTGGTTGTTGATCACAATGTGTACGGTGCCACCGGTTCGGTAGCCGTGACAACCAGACATCTGAAATGTTTCCATCACCACGCCTTGACCAGCAAAGGCGGCATCACCGTGAATCGAAATTGGCAGTACCGTGGCACCCGTAGCGTCGTCACGACGTTCCTGGCGAGCACGCACTGAACCCTCAACCACTGGGCTCACAATCTCTAGGTGTGAGGGGTTAAAGGCTAAAGATAAATGTACCGGGCCACCTTTTGTCTGAATATCAGATGAGAAGCCTTGGTGGTACTTAACGTCACCGCTGGCGGCAAATTCGTTAATTTGATATTTGCCTTCAAATTCAGAAAATAAGTTGCCTGGCGATTTTCCGAGGGTATTGATCAATACATTCAGCCGACCACGATGCGCCATACCGATAATGAATTCCTTAATGCCATCTGTACCACCTTGCTGAATGATGTGATCCAACATCGGAATTAAGCTTTCGCCGCCTTCAAGAGAAAAACGCTTTTGCCCAACATATTTGGTGTGCAGGTAGCGTTCCATGCCTTCAGCCGCGGTCAACCTTCCTAAGATGTGCTTCTTTTGGTCTTGATTAAAAGGATTAGTGCCAATCGGTATTTCAATTTGGGTTCGTAACCACCGGCGCTGCTCAGCGCTTGCCATGTGGCCGTACTCGTAACCGATGGACCGGCAGTAGGAATGTTCCAGTAGGGCAATGATATCTCGTAGCGGAAGTCGATCTGGGCCACGCAAGGGGCCAGTATCAAATACAGTATCTAAATCGGCATCGCTAAGCCCGTGGTATTCAATCTCTAATTCTGAGTCGTCTTGAGCTTCCATCTCGTTGATAGGATCAATCTTGGCGCGTTTATGTCCTAACGCTCGATAAGTACTAATTAAACGTGAAACCGAGCCTTGCTTCGAGGCCATGCTGGCATCTAAGCCAGGGCTGGATATTGCAATGCTACTGGAATCTGAGCTGGAAACGAAATCCACGGCCGGCAGGCTGCTAAAATATTGCTGCCACTCGCTGGATACGGAGTTGGGGTCTTCCTGATACTGCTCAAATACGTCCTCTAAAAACGCAATGTTTTGCCCATTTAGTAAACTTGAAGGGTCCGCTTTGGATTGCATGTTATCGCTCTTTGATTAATTACTTATCGAATCGAATGTTAGTTTTTCTGTTTGGAATATTTATTCAAACAACCACAGATTAAATTTTTTCTATCTGAACGGTGAATAATAACTAAAACCGACTAATGATTGGTGATTAACGTGTTTTTTTTGACTGAAAATTGGCGCTATGACAAGTCATGGGGGGCAATGACGTGTGTTCCGTGTGTAGCGCGCACAAAAAAACGACCAAAGGAGGTCGTTTTTGTTTGTTAGTTAATCAATTGCTAATTTACTTGAACGCTAAAATCTTCTCACTAGCTGCGGTAATTGTCAGGCACATGACGCTCGCCCATGCCTTGGTAGTTTTGGCGCGGGCGAGTGATTCTAAATTCTGGGTCGGCCATCAACTTCATCCATTGGGCGAGCCAGCCGGCGGTTCGCGGTATTGCAAACAGCACAGTGAAAGCTTCCATCGGGAAACCCATAGCTTCGTAGATCAAACCAGAGTAAAAATCGACATTCGGGTATAGATTGCGCTCTACAAAGTATTCATCTTCCAAGGCAATTCTTTCAAGCTCCATGGCTACGTCGATCAATGGGTTGCGGCCGGTGACTTCAAATACTTCATCGGCAATTTCCTTCACGATTTTGGCGCGTGGATCATAGTTTTTGTAAACCCTGTGACCAAAGCCCATTAAACGTAATTCACCACCCTTGCAACGAGCGACATAGTCTGCAACTTTGTCTTTGGTGCCGATTTCGCGCAACATAGTGAGCACTGCTTCATTGGCGCCACCATGTGATGGGCCATACAATGCGGCCGCTGCGCCGGCAACGGCAACAAATGGATCGGATTTAGAACTGGCGATATTGCGCATCGCACTGGTTGAACAATTTTGTTCATGATCGGCATGCAATATAAATAATATATCTAAAGCACGTTCTAACACCGGGTGTGCTTGATAGCGTGGCTCAACCATGCGGTACATCATGTTAAGGAAATTGCCGGTGTAACTTAATTCGTTATCAGGATAAATGAATGGCAATCCCCTACTGTTGCGGTATGCATACGACGCAATGGTCGGCGTTTTGCCGATCAAACGGCAGGCTTGCAATAAACGAACATCCGCATCGTCGACATTTTTCGAATCAGGATAGTAAGTAGACAGAGCGGCTACGGTACTAATGAATACACCCATGGGGTGTGCGTCATGGTTAAAACCTTTAAGTAAATGCTTGGTTTTTTCATGCAACATGGTGTGGTGAGTAATGCGCTGTTCCCAGTCATTGGATTCTTGTGCATTGGGTAATTCACCGTTGAATAGCAGATAGACAACGTCTAGGAACGTGCTTTTTTCTGCTAATTGCTCTATAGGATAGCCGCGATAGCGCAAAATTCCTTCATCGCCATGCAAGTCGGTGATGCGACTAGTGCAGTTAGCCGTATTGAGAAAACCAGGGTCGTAACTCATCATCCCAAAATCACCTTCATTGACTTTAATTTGGCGTAGCTGTGAGGCACTGATATTACCGTCGACTATCTCAATTTCATAGTTGTTGCCAGTGCGGTTATCGGTAACGGTGAGGGTGTCAGTCATAGTTGTCTCGAATATATATATTTTTTTGTAAGTAAGCAGCGCTAGCATCGGTTGTAATGCTAATTACAACATCAAATCTGCACCGAACGCTCGCTGCTAATTAGTGGAGCGTTACCTATCTAGATCTGGTGAGTTTGAGGGTCTAACAAGAGTTTTAGTCATTTAACTCGCTCTTTATTATAGCAAAAAAAATGTGAAGAATTCATTTTGCTATAGCGCCTTTTCCGATACCTAGTATAGCTAAAGAAAATATTGCTTTTAAATGGACTGAATTGGTGGCTCTTTATCGCACCCCAGTGTGACCAAATCCGCCATCGGCTCGATCGCTGGCCGTGAACTCTTCCACTATATCGAAGGTAGCTTGAACGATAGGCACGAACACCATTTGTGCAATCCTATCCCCAGCTTGTACGGTGAAAGTGGTTTGGCCTCTATTCCACAAGGAAACCATCAGAGGGCCTTGATAGTCGGAATCGATTAATCCTGTTAAATTGCCCAATACAATGCCGTGCTTGTGACCCAGGCCTGAGCGCGGTAGTAATATCGCAGCCAAGCTGGGGTCGGCGACATAGATTGACAGGCCAGTCGGAATCAGTACGGTTTGACCCGGTTCAATTTGTGTGTCGGCATCGATGCAGGCACGTAAATCCATTCCGGCCGAGCCCGAAGTAGCGTAGTCAGGAAGTTCGAATTCGGTTCCCATACGGGGGTCTAGTATTTTTAATTGGATTGATTTTTTCATTCTAATATTTTCTATTTTAATTTTTCTATTTAGCCGAACTCAATAAAAGGGGCATATAAGGTTGGAACCAGGGACCCTGTGATCAAGCCTTACAGGGACCATTTATACTTGATCAGCGGCGGCTCAGGAAATGCGTTGCGATTTCACGGATTAGCGCACGCGCCAACACCGATTTATTGGCTCTTGGTAATTCTGTTACGCTGTTTGGTCCAATTAGAGTGATTGCATTATCCAGCGTTGCAAAGCCTGTATCGCTCCCGCCTACGTGATTGGCTGCGATCAACTGCAACTTTTTACGTTCTAATTTGTCTTTTGCATATTCAATAACATCGTTTGTTTCAGCTGCGAAGCCGACACAAAAAGGTGGGTTCTTCAGGTTCGCTACATCAGCCAGAATGTCCGGGTTTTTGATCATTTCGATCGTCATTGCCTGATCTTTCTTTTTGATTTTTTGATCTGACAAATTAATCGGGCGGTAGTCTGCTACCGCGGCTACGCCGATAAAAATATCTTGCTTGGCAATACTATCCATTACTGCTTGGTGCATTTCCAACGCGGACACCACATCAATGATTTTAACCCGGTCAGGCTTAGCTATGTGAGTGGGGCCCGTAACCAGCGTGACGTGAGCGCCGGCTTCGACCGCAGCATTGGCCAAGGCATAGCCCATCATGCCTGAGCTATGATTGGTGATACCGCGAACAGGGTCGAGTGCCTCCCAGGTAGGCCCGGCGGTAATCATTAGCGATTTCCCGGATATGCCTAAGTCATTGGCCGAGTTACTTAACTCGCTAGCCAAGCGACTGGCAATGTCTACCGGTTGTAACATGCGCCCAGGGCCTACTTCACCACAGGCTTGTTGACCTGAGTCGGGGCCCAAAACAATCACCCCTCGCGCGGCCAGAGTGCTCATATTTTGCACCGTAGCGGGGTTTTGCCACATTTGTTGGTTCATTGCTGGTGCAATCGCAATTGGTGCCTCGGTGGCGGTACAGACTGTGGTAAGTAGTTCGTCTGCATTGCCTAGGGTCAGGCGAGCGATCATATTGGCCGTAGCTGGAGCGACCAAAACCACGTCAGCCCAACGAGCCAAATCTATATGCCCCATTCCAGACTCGCTATCCGCGGTCATGGCGTGATGATGCACCGCATGCCCGCTAACCGCTTGCAGTGCAAGGGGTGCCACAAATTGTTCAGAATTTTTGCTCATTACGACCTGAACTTGGGCACCTAGTTCCGTCAGTTTTCGAACTAAATCCGGTGTTTTATAGGCGGCAATGCCCGCGCTGATACAAAGTAAAACTCGTTTGTTGGATAAATCCATAAGAGACTTTCAATTACTAAAAAGGTGGGTTTGTGTCTTTGGCAGACCCTGCATAGCAAGGTATGAATAACATGAGACGCAGATTATTACCGATTTCGAGCGTTTTTGACACTGACTTTATAGCAGCAGGCGAAATTGTTACTCAAAGATTTACGATAGAACTTGTAGTTCCAGCGTTGGAATAAGGCCGCTGTGGTGTAAACTGGACGCAGGTTAAGGATTAACCACAACTTAGGTAGGGAGTCCTGAGTGTTACCGGTTGCACGAAATAGCTAGGTATTAAAAGCTAGGTGTTACAAACACACTAATACAAGGAGTGATTATTATGTCTATAAAGGAATGGCCTCAATCCGAGCGTCCCAGAGAAAAATTATTAAATAAGGGCCCAGAAACATTAGCAGACGCTGAACTACTAGCGATCTTTATTCGTACCGGATTGCCAGGTAAGTCCGCGATTGAATTAGCGCGAGACATCTTACTCGACGCCGGCAGTTTGAGAGCTTTATTGAATTT
>CAWUWF010000101.1:0-6537 GCA_963925935.1 uncultured Arenicella sp.
GCCTTGGGTCGCCGCTTGTCGATAATGGCTAAATCAACGCCTAAACGCTTGGCTAACGCTCTGGCTCGTACTACACCACCAACGTCGGGCGATATAACGATTAAATTATCGTCTTCCAAATTACGGATGTCGTCCAAAATAACAGGCGAGCCATATATATTGTCGGTCGGTATGTCAAAAAAGCCTTGAATCTGGTCTGCATGCAGATCCATCGTCAAAACTCGGTCAGCACCCGCAGTGCTGATCATCGATGCAATTAACTTTGCACTGATCGGAACCCGAAGGTTACGAGGGCGTCTGTCTTGCCGAGCATAGCCATAATAAGGCAGTACTGCGGTGACACGATTTGCCGAAGATCGATTACACGCATCAATCATCAGCAATAATTCCATCAAGTTTTTATGGCTGGGAGCACACGTCGGCTGGATAATAAATACATCTCGGCCACGTATGTTCTCTAAAATCTCTACCGCGATCTCACCATCGCTAAACTGCTCTATTCTCGCTTTACCCAGCGGCATTTTTAAATAGTCGACAACTTCTGCCGCTAATCTAGGATTTGCATTACCAGTAAAAATGGTTAAATCATCAATCGACACTGAAAGCTATCTCCGCCCATCACTGGGCCTTATGTTGAATTCTGTGATCTGAAACACTAAATAATCTGGGTACGCCCTGCATCTAACTCACCGCAGCATTTCAATAACTTATACCCCTTAAATTAAAAAGCCAGGATAAAGTTGAATCTAAAATGCTGTGTTTAAAACAGCAAGGAATAATAAATGCCCAATAGTGAATGGCTGGGGTGGAAGGATTTGAACCTTCGAATGCCGGAATCAAAATCCGGTGCGTTAGACCACTTCGCCACACCCCACTATTATAAAACTGTGAGAACATACATTCACTATTATAGCTAATTTCACATGTCGGAAACTCCTTTTCAACCTTCTTTCGAACACCCAAGCGATTATAACTTAAGAACGATATAAAGTTTACTAAAAAGTGTCGTACAAGGGATGAAAATTTACCCCCTTGGCAACAAAACCAGTTGATTCTGATGGTTTTTTCGCAAGCAGTTCTAAACCAACGGATTGGTTGGGCAATGGTATAAATACCGCGCCCCCAGAACCACTCATTCGCGGTTCACCATAGCTCTGCAACCATCTAAAAAGCTGCTCAACCTCAGGATATTCAGCTCGAACTATTGGCTCGAGGTGGTTATCTCCAAAGTGAGTTTTACTGGCCTTTCGGAAAGCGCGTATTCTCTTCATCTGAGGCCTCGGTGTCAAACGTTTATTTGCAAAAACTTTGGCTGTTGAAACACAAATATTTGGATTAAGCACCAAAAACCATTTTTCGGGTAATTCTAGAGGCGTGAGTAACTCCCCTACTCCTTCAGCCCATGCCGAGTGCCCCATCACAAATACCGGCACATCCGCCCCTAAACTCAAGGCTAATTCGGCTAATTTATCTCGCCTTAAGCCAACATCCCATAGAAAATTTAGCGCAATCAGGACCGTTGCCGCATCAGAACTACCACCACCCAAGCCACCGCCCATCGGCAAACGCTTATCTAAATGTATTGTAACGCCCGAGCTTGACTTGGCATATGGCTTAATTAGTTTGGCCGCTCGTAAACATAAATCACTTTGTTGATCAAAACCCAGATCATAATCGCGTTGAATTAAACCCTGCCGATTAAGGGTGAAATTTAGCTCATCGCCATAATTCAGCAACTGAAATACAGTTTGCAGTAAATGGTAGCCATCGGCACGCTTGCCAACAATATGCAAAAAGAGGTTGATTTTAGCTGGCGCTATCCACGCATGCGAGGAATCGCGGCTGAACGATTGCACATCCATTATTTCAATCACCACTGCCAATCTTTAGTAATTAGCTTGACCGAGACTGCGCCAAGCTTAGTGCTGTGAAAATATTTTTCGGCCGCGAGCTTACGCGGTAGTCGGCGTCCATTGTACTCCCGGTACTCCCGATAATTTATTTGCCAACCAAATTGCCGAATCGCATCAAGCTGTCCATAGCCATTCAATCTATATTGGAAAGGCTGAGTTAGATCGGGTTGCAGGAACAACCAACGCGACAATGCATCGATCGGTAACGGCCAACCAATAATGTCTGTTAACAGATCTTGGGCATTCTTTCCTTGATGAACAACGCCTTCGTTGTCGCTAAGCTGAACACCATATTGATCAAACTCCAACTTGACTGCGCCCATACCTAAGGGACCAAACAGCCTGACATTATTGCTTTGATCCGACATTTGCCAAACCACATTAGCCGATTCCTTTATGCTGTTGCTGCGCAATCCGATTTTTGCGGTGTATCGCCAAAAGGGGGTATCTAAGAGAGTTTCAGCGACTTTGGAAAAGTATTGCCTGTCACTACGCCATTCTGAGATCGGCAACTCTTGGCTTGAACTTATGATTTTGGGCTGCGAGGCACATGCCGCCAAGGAAGCAACTAAAATGAGCACATTGAGAAGCTTAAGCATGTTTAAACGCCGAAACCATAAATCCCTAAGCTTGCGCATTTGCGACTACCTGATCATTGCGCAAGCGCGGTTTATCCGAACCCCTGAACCGTATCATTACTTTCCTATTTGGGTGTTTGCTGATACCTGCTCAGCCCCTGAGCCTGGTAATTGCACCCCGAAGCGCCTTAGTGTGTTGGCTAATAACGGGTTGTTAGATTCTTTTTTGAATGCTTCTCGCCACACAGCGGTGGCTCTGTCTTGTTCGCCTTTCACCCAAAGCACCTCCCCTAAGTGGGCCGCTATCTCTACTTCTGAAGATAGATCATAAGCGTGTTGCAAAAACAATTCCGCCTGATCTAAGTCGTTTAAGCGAAATAGCACCCACCCCATACTATCCAGAATATGTGGCGCTGCGGGCTGCAACGCCAAGGCCTTGGCAATCAACTCTTTAGCTTCTAGATAGCGGTCTGTTTGATCAGCGAGCGTGTAACCAAATGCATTCATAGCATCAGCATGCCGCGGTTGCTGCTTCAGAATAAATTTGAAATCTTTTTCAGCAGTTTTCAGCTCACTCAGCTCTGCGGCCACCAATGCTCGCGCGTACACCAACTCAAGATTCTCAGGCAGGTAGGCTAAGGTTTCATTTATGGCGCTAAATGCCTCCTCGTACTGCTTTTCTTGCATCAAAAGATAATGACGAGTAGTAGCACGATCAATATATTCACTCTCAGTTCGGGGTTCTAATCTGCGCAATGCATTGATCGCGCTCTTCAGGCCTTGAGTGTGATAACGCATGTTCGCTACCTGCAATTGGGCATTGAAAAAATATTGGCTGCCCTTTATTTCCTGATAATAGCGTTCTGCCTGCTGATATTCTTCCGCCATTACAAAGATTCGCGCAAGCGACCATCGAACTTCATCGTTGGAAGGATCAGCTTGCAAAGCCTCTCTATAAAAATTCTTCGCCAAGGCAAAATCTTCAAGCTGCTGCGCTAACGCTCCTGCATAAACTAAACCCGCTACATTTTTTGGGTCATCCTCGATCACACCGCGCATAACTTTCAACGCATCTTGATACTTTTTCTCTAGAACTAACTCAGCAGCGTAGTTAATTCGCATGCCAATCGATTTTGGATTAGCATCAATATACGCCCTAATGTAGCTCGACCGTTCTTGTAACTTACCCTGACTACGTAATAGATTGGCTTTCAGCTGTGCAGCCAAATCCCAATTGGGTTTCAACAATAAAGCTTTGCCTAACCATGTTTGAGTAAGCTCATCCTTTTTAAATCTTTTAGCGACGTAGGCCCCACTTAACGCAACTTGGGCTGATTCAGGATATGCCTGTATATAAAATTCAGAAATCGAAATTGCAACATCCGGATTATCTTGACGAACTAAAATTCCACCAACCTCTTTAATGTATTCATCAATACCTTGCTTGGCCTGCCGCCCGACAAAGCCTTGGTAGGCAGCAGAAACATCGCCTTCTCCCAATTGGCCAAGCAATAGAGCGGTACCTGCGTCACGATTACCTTGATCCAGCGCTAACCATAATTGAGCACCGTCTACTGCCACAGAATATTTTTTGGCACGCATTGCCAGCAGCGCAGCAAGCCTAGCAATACGGTAGTCCTGTGTTGTTTTAGCCGCCGACAAAGCGCTTTCACTGGCTAATGTCCAGTCTCCTTCATAAGAAGCTAATTGGGTTATCAATAAGGCCTCTAACAATTGTGCGTCGAGCTCTAAATTAGGCAAGTTTGGGTCAAGGAGTTCTTTATCAACAGCGATAGCGGCCAACTTTGGCTTACCCATAAGGGATGCTTTGTCAGCTTGACCATCATCCGCAGACTTAACCGCTTGAGTTACCCCTGATGCGCATGCACCCAAAAACATCAGCATAATCAGAACCGAACTGACTGGTAAAATATGGCACAAGCGTGATTTTAGAAAATACATATAATACGTTACGATTTTATTAATTGAATATAAACGCTTACGCGTAAGTGGATCATTATATACTCAAGCTGGTGGCGAGGAATAACTACAATAAAAGAACCAGCTCATATATATGACCAACGTATATCGACTTTTCACACAGAAGTGACAGTAACGGGCTTGATGCCGGCCAAGCTACGTTTACGAAATGACCAAAGCCCTTTCAAGCAGGTGCCTTTACCAAGCCATGCATTCCACTCAAAAATACGCCTACTCATACTACACACGACTAATTCGCTGATACTTTACTCCGCTAAACTGTAAACCAACCATGCCAACCCTTCATGTTAAATAGTCTAAATGTTTTCCTTGCGTTTCTAGCCTTTCTCGCGTTCGGCTATATTAGCCTATTACGCACTGTCTATGGCCAGTTATTTGGAGCGCCGTATAAGGAACTAATAATGGGCTTAAACAGCTCGCACGGGCTCAAGCGCATTGGTAGTAGTGCCTTTTTTGTAAGTCTACCGGCAACTAGTTTACTGCTATTCTGGGGTTGGGGGCCAGCACTTATCTGGTTGGTAATCTTCCACTTGCTGGTTGATTCGCTGGTGAATCTACAAGTAACAGCAGTCGACCACCGAGCTACACTTTCAGAATACCTCGTTGGCCTAGACAGCTCACTCGCCTCTTTGGTAATGCGCTGCTTACTACAACTCTATCTGTTGCTATTGATGGCTGTCGTGCTGACCATGCTCGCGCAACTTATCGATCGGGAATCAGGATTGCTGTTTGCCTTGATTAGCCTGATTCCGGCATACCGCCTATTGCGTAATGGGCACAAATCAATTCCTCAAACCCTGAAAGTTGTTGGCGCCTTTTGCTTGCTCATTGTGGGCTTGGTTTTTGCCAACCAACTAGGATTGGCAATGTATGGCGACTGGGCTCCACTAAGCGCCATTGCGGAGCTTGATACTTCCCAATTCGACTGGTTTCGTTTCAACAACACAACAGTATTAGCTGCTCTTTTACTATCTGGCGCTTTCATGTTGGCTCAAGACGAAGAGTTTTCGGACGATATTTCCAAACTAGCCGGCGTGGTAGTTATTGCCACCATTGTCATTCTCATTATTAAACTTATTTGGCTGCGCCCTCTGCTAGATGCGCCTATCAACGTTGTCAATGAAACTCAAAATAAACAACCACTACCTTATTTATTAACATTTTGTCTATTCTTATTTGCTGGATTAACAACTCTGTTTTTTAGAGTATTTAATAGTACCGCACCGACCGATGATGAGCTGTCGCCTGCAGCAGACTTAGGTCGATTGCAAGCCGAGAGCCTATTACAACTGGTCTTAAGCATACTACTGATTCTGTGCCTTGCGTCTGCTCTAGGGATCGGTTCGTGGAAAACACATTTTCTAAACTGGGATCAAAATGCTGATTTCATCAGTCATCTGAAATTAGCTATTTCTAGTTTACTTTACTTGATTGACTCTAATGCGACTGCCGGCAATATTATGCATACCGGGATCATGGCCGGTTTTTGTATAGTCGGCCTTAATTTTCTAAAAGTCTGTATTAAGGCCCTATCGCTGGCAGATGATGAACGGACTTACCGTATCCGAAAGCCCAATTCATTTAGGGAGGTGCTAGTCCAATCGAAATTAATTCAAGCATTTTTGGCGTATTTATTATGCACCTATTACATCGCCAATGGCGTGTCGCTGAATAGTTGGTTATTGATTGGAATCATGGCCTGGATCATCGTCGCACAGCTAATGACGTCAATGACCGTGACCATGCAAAAAGCCAGTTTTGCGCGTACGATCTATGACGCCCAAAGTCTGATTTTAGTTACCCTGGGAAGCATTCAGTCACTGTTTATATCGACGCAATGGGCCGTATCTGGAGAAATAGCTCTCGCAGTTTTAGGTTTCAGTTTAGTCGCCATTGCCGCCTACCTTTGGTTCGCGCCGGTCACTAAAATTATTTCTCGCTTCACCAGTGATGACAAGGTCGACTACTTTGACCTCAGTTAAGTACGCTCTGATAAACCTAATCGGCATCGATAGCTGCATCTAATCCTACAAAAGCGGGTAAAA
>CAWUWF010000102.1:0-11624 GCA_963925935.1 uncultured Arenicella sp.
TATAAAAAAGAAGTACTGCCATTCTTCTATCCGAAGGCCCCAGCCAACATAAACCTTCGCGGCGTTATTCTTGAAACCGAGAACAAGGCTACAGAGTTGGGCGCATTGTCGGTGGTTGCTTTGAATTTAGGCGAACGAGAAGGCGTTGAGCCTGGCGTTGTGTTTCGTATAATGACTCAGTCGGTCGAAAAAAAAGACCCAGTGACCGGCGAAAGCTATTCTATTCCAGAGGAAAAGTCAGGCTTATTGCTGGTATTCAGAACCTTTGAGAAAGTCAGTTATGCAATAATAGCCAAAGCATCTCGCCCGATTAAATCATTTGATGCGGTAGTAAGTCCGGATCTCTAAGCTTTAGTTTACCGGCGCGGGTTGCCAAGAGGTGGTCTAATAAGGATAATTTAGTAAGCGGTAAGGAACCCATTAATCAACACAAGGGAGAGTCTGGTATGGATGCCAAGCTTGATGGAAATATAAAAAAGGATGGAGCGCAGAGTGAACTTTCTAATCAAGTTAGAGCTTGGTTGTTTTTTATTAGAGACAGGCGTTGGTCCTTAGTTCAAAAAAGACGCCTAATTGACCGTTATACCAACCCCCTCGCTATTTATACTCGCTCACAGGCAGAGCTCTGCGCGTGTATAAAAGGAAGGTATAAAAATGCTGATGCTCAAGTAACTGATGCCATTTTAAAAAGTGATGAAAAGTGGCTGGCACTGGCGGGGAATCATCTAATCACTATTAATGATGAGCGCTACCCAAGCGCACTTAAAGAAATCCACGATCCGCCGATTGCCCTTTTTGCAAAAGGCGACCTGAGTTGTTTGACCGAGCCCATCATAGCCATGGTTGGTAGTCGTAGACCAAGCCCAGTTGGTGCCAAATTAACCAGCGAATTAGCCGGCGGACTAGCTCGCTTAGGAATATCGATTGCCAGTGGTATGGCTCTTGGGGTAGATGGCATGGCGCACCAGGCATGCTTAGACGCAGGTACCAAAACCATTGCTGTAATGGGCTGTGGTTTAGATATCGTGTATCCAGCACGGCATCGTAAACTGTTTGCTGGGGTGGCAGGCAATGGTTGTGTCTTGTCTGAATATCCTCTTGGATCTGCGCCGACTAAATACAGTTTTCCGCAGCGCAATAGAATTGTTAGCGGCTTGTCACTAGGGGTCATTATTGTAGAAGCCGCTGAACGCAGTGGTACTTTGATAACGGCAAGGTTGGCGGCAGAGCAGAATAGACAAGTCATGGTTGTTCCCGGGTCGGCACTCAGCGCCCAGTACCTGGGTAGCAACCGCTTACTAAAGGAAGGCGCAGCACTGGTGTGTGGTATAGATGATGTTCTCTTTGAGTTATCGAACGCTTTAGGCGCGACTTTCCAGGATAGCCTCTCTGTGATGACCGTCGATAGTGAGTTACTGCCGTCAGACGCTCTTTTACACCCAATTTTGCAGCACCTTAGCGATCAATCGAGTAGCGTTGATCAGATAATCAAAGCAAGCGGATTGACGGCGGCGGAGGTTTCATCCATGCTATTAATACTTGAGGTTGACGGGGTGATTGCAGCAACAGATGACGGTGGATATGTTCGGCTTGTTTGACGCTAATCTCTGTTAGGGGCGAACAGTTTGTGATTTTAATTAGCCTCGTGCTTGGTTACGCTGGTCTAAAACTCCCCTAAAACTAACAAGATGACACACAGCAGTTGGTTTAGCATTACTCAGTTGTTTTATGCACTAATCATCAACGGTACGGGTCTGAATAAATGCAGACGATTAGTAAATGACTATTAGGCGAATATCGGAAATGAGGTGATTATGAAAGAGGATATGTTGGAAGTATTGATTTATCTATTTGAAAATTACATCGTTGACGGAATTTCATTTGAGCCAAGTCACGATGATTTAGCCAAGGAGTTAGAGGGTGCAGGGTTTGGTGGAGATGAGATAGACAAGGCTTTTGTCTGGCTAGAAGATTTGATGGATATTTGCGAACAAGGTCAGGACAGGCAGTCTCCGTTTAAAAACAGCGATATGACTTTATCGGCTAACACGCATTCACTTAGGTTTTATACTGATCAGGAGCGACTGCGCTTGAATATTGACGGCCAGTCACTACTTACTCGTTTGGTCAATGTTGGTGTGTTGGATCTATTTTCGAGAGAAATGGTGATCGACCGTGTTATGGCTTTGGATTCTGAAGACATTAATATCGATCATATTAAATGGGTCGTTCTAATGGTGCTGAGTAATCAGCCGGGGTTTGCGGAGATTGCCGAGTGGGCCGAGGTCGTTGTTAGCGAAGATCTGGTGCCTGTAATCCACTAAGTTTTTCAGACTTTGATCTAGGATCGTGTTGCTTAAAGAGCACAACTCGCGGCTGTTAATTCTTGAAGCTCAAGGCTGTTAATCCCCCTGTCTGCGGATTGTCGGAATTGCACAGGGTTCGCTAATCTTAAAGCTATCTGTTATAAAGCGCGTATTGCTAGCTGACATTTTGGTCTTTAACTCGATTCTTCGTTGGCAATTATCAGATTAGAGTGAGGTAGAACGGCTTAAACTATTCGTTGGCTATCGTTTTATCTGTATCGTAATCCTTATCAAAACTAATAGAGCAGACAATTATAACTGTAGCTCGCATATACTAAATTATGGGCAAATCCTTAGTTATCGTCGAATCGCCGGCCAAGGCAAAAACGATCAATAAATTTTTGGGTGACGATTATATCGTCAAATCCAGCGTCGGTCATATACGTGATTTGCCTACCAGTGGCGGTGACAAAAAGCCGATCGACACCAAAGAGCGCGCCAAACAGTCGGCTATTACACGTAAATTATCGCCTGAAGATAAGGTGATTCACCGCCGCAAAAAAAGTAAACAGCAGTTGATCAAGCGTATGGGAATCGACCCCGATAACAATTGGGCGGCACGCTATGAAATCCTCCCGGGTAAAGAAAAAGTTGTAGACGAGCTTGTTCGGCTTGCGAAAGACGCAGACACCATCTATCTCGCGACGGATATGGACAGAGAGGGAGAAGCCATTGCATGGCATCTACAAGAAGCTATCGGCGGTGATGCGACCCGCTATCGACGAGTGGTGTTTAACGAGATAACTAAAACGGCAATTCAGCAGGCGTTTGAAAACCCTGGCCCGGTGGACATGAATCGAGTTCAGGCACAGCAAGCCCGTCGCTTCCTTGATCGCGTCGTCGGATACATGGTTTCGCCTTTACTATGGGCCAAAGTCGCTCGTGGTTTATCTGCTGGGCGAGTACAGTCAGTGGCCCTGCGCTTAGTGGTAGAGCGTGAGAGAGAAATTCGTGCGTTTATTCCTGATGAATACTGGGACATTTTTGCTGAGCTCAAGACCCAATCAAAAGCAGACGTTAAATTTGAAGTAAAACGATATCAAGACGAAGCCTTTAAGCCAGTTAATCAAGAGCAGACCGACACAGCGATGTTGGCCCTGCAACAGGCGCAGTATCGAGTCTCTGAGGTTAAAGAAAAGCCCACTACGGCGAAACCTAATGCCCCTTTTATTACTTCTACCCTTCAGCAAGCAGCGAGCACGCGACTCGGATTTGGTTTAAAGAAAGCCATGATGTTGGCTCAGCGCTTATATGAGCAGGGTTACATTACGTACATGCGTACTGACTCCACTAACCTAAGTAAAGAGGCGGTGGGTGATTGTCGGAATTTTATCCAGAAAGAATACGGTAAAAAATATTTACCTGAAGGGCCGCTTTCATACTCCAGTAAAGATGGCGCACAAGAGGCGCACGAAGCAATCCGACCTTCGGACGTAACTGTCCAACCAAATCAAGTGAGCAATGTAGAGCGCGACGCAGAGCGCTTATATAACTTAATTTGGCGCCAATTTGTGGCCTGCCAAATGACTCAAGCCAAGTTTTTAAGTACCAGCGTCAAACTAGACGCCGCAGACTACCAGTTGCGGACTAATGGCCGAGTAATCATTTTTGATGGTTACCAAAAGGTCTTACCGCCGGTTAGTAAAAAAGATGAAGACGGCATTTTGCCAGCCATGAAAACCGGTGAAATACTGGATCTTAAAGACTTGTTGCCAAGCCAGCATTTCACTAAGCCGCCGGCACGTTATACCGAAGCCAGTTTAGTGAAGGAACTAGAAAAGCGAGGAATAGGACGGCCATCAACCTATGCCGCTATTATTTCAACGATCCAAGACCGCGGCTATGTTCAGGTTGAAAAGCGTCGTTTTTATGCGCAGAAAATGGGTGATATTGTAACCGAGCGTTTGGTCGAGAGTTTTTCTGACCTAATGGATTATAATTTTACTGCGACAATGGAAGACGCATTGGATGATGTAGCCAAAGGAAAGCTTAAGTGGCGTGGTTTGTTGGATAACTTTTACCGCGACTTCTCCGCCACCTTACTTAAGGCGCAAAACGATGACGATGGCGGCATGCGGACCAATGAGCCAACAGAAACCGATATAGAGTGCCCCACTTGTTCACGATTGATGCAGGTTCGCACTGGTAGTACTGGGGTTTTTCTAGGTTGTAGTGGCTATGCCTTGCCACCCAAGGAACGCTGTAAAAAAACCATGAACCTAGTTGCTGGTGATGAAGCCGTTAACGTCGATGAAGACGATGAAGCGGAAGCGAAGCTGCTTATTAAAAAGCATCATTGTCCTATCTGTAAGATCGCGATGGATGGTTATCTTTTAGACGAGTCTCGCAAATTACATATCTGCGGCAATAACCCTGATTGCTCCGGATTCGAAGTAGAGAAAGGCGCGTTTAAGATTAAGGGGTACGAAGGACCGCTGTTGGAATGTGATAAATGCGGTAAAGAAATGCAGCTAAAGAATGGGCGGTTCGGAAAATACTTTGGTTGCACCAATGAAGAATGTAAGAACACGCGCAAGCTATTGCGCAATGGAGAGGCCGCTCCGCCGAAGATGGATCCAGTGCCAATGCCGGACTTGAAGTGCGTTAAAGTAGACGATCACTATATTTTGCGCGATGGTGCTTCAGGCTTGTTTTTAGCGGCTAGTGGTTTCCCTAGAAATCGCGAAACACGCGCGCCGTTATTGGCAGAAATTTTGCCGTATAAAGATCAGATAGATCCAAAATATACATTTCTGTTCTCGGCACCGGTTGCTGACGACGATGGCTTGCCTACGGTAATTCGTTATAGCCGAAAAACCAAAGAAATATATGTTCAGACCGAAGAAGAAGGCAAAGCAACGGGCTGGAAGTCTTTCTATGAAGGTGGCAAGTGGGTTGTTACAGGCACCAAAACCGTAAAGAAAAAGGCTAAGAAGAAAGCGAAGAAGAAAGCGAAGAAGAAAGTCGCTAAAAAGAAAAAGGTCAGCAAGAAGAAAGTTAGCAAGAAAAAGGCGAGTACGAAAGTGGCGTAAAGCCCTTGTTTCGAGAAAGGCGCTTAGCTGGAGCCGTTTAAAAGGGCCTCTAGAATAAGCCTTCGGTATCTATTTCCTGTTCTATTATGCGCGGAGCCACCTCTATGGGCGGAGCTGCTTCTAGGTCTTGGTATAGCTCGTCATTGGGCTCTAACGGGTCTGGGGTATCAACTGAATCCAGCGCCGTGACGGCGTCGACATCCAATTCAGCAATTTCATCGAGCAGCATCTGGGTTGCTTGTCGTTCGTCTGTTTGTGCTTGATCTAGTTCTGTCAGTGGATAATCTAACAAGGCTTCTATAGGGAAATATTCGACCACCGCATCTGGATCCAGCTCATCAGTGCGAGCCCCAGTTTCTCGGTTGACCAAGCCCTCTTCGATCCATTCTGGAAGTTCTTGAGTATCTTCAGGCACGTTGTTTAGAGCAACTCGCATATAGTTAACCCAGATTGGTAGCGCCGCCACACTACCTGCTTCGCCCTTGCCCATGGTTGCCGGCTCATCAAAACCAACCCAAACAGTGGTGGCCACTTGTGAATTGAAACCCGTGAACCATGCATCCACATAATCATTGGTAGTGCCCGTTTTACCTGCGAGATCTTGACGATTTAATGCCAGTGCTTTGCGCCCCGTACCCCTTCGAACCACGTCCTTTAGCATGCTAACCAATAAAAAATTATTGGCCTTTGTCATCACTCTGGGCGCATCGTAGGTTTTGCTAGCTTGAACTTCTTCTATGTCAGTGAATGCTGCGCCTTCTGGCTCTGCTTCCAATATCTCGTTCACAATCTCAGACGGTTCGAAGTCAGCATCGCTTAACAATGTCGGATCAATGCTTGGTGTTGTCAGCAAGTCGGCATAACACTCATCGCAAAATGTCGGGACCTGCGCTTGATAGACAATCTCGCCGGTTCGGTCAGTGATATGGTCAATAAAATAAGGCTCGACCTTATAGCCGGTGTTAGCGAGCGTGCCATAGGCACCTAACATTTCCAATGGTGTGATGCCACCTGAGCCCAACGCCATGGTTAAGGTGGGCGAAAATCGGCTCATATCAATCCCAAATCGCTGTAGGTATTCACGGGTGTACGGAATGCCAACTGCGCGTAGTAAGCGGATCGACACAAGGTTGAGCGATTTTGATAAAGCTTCACGCATTCTGGTAGGACCGAAAAATTTACCCGAATAGTTTTCTGGGCGCCAGACGGTACCATGCGCTGGGTTGGTAATGACGATTGGCGCACCACTAATTAGCGTTGCTGGAGTGAACCCCTTGTTCAATGAAGCAGAATAGATGAACGGCTTTATGTTAGAGCCAGGTTGGCGTATTGATTGAATCGCGCGATTAAATTTATTTAGGAAAAAATCATAGCCGCCCACTAAGGACAAAATCCGGCCACTACTGGGCTCAATCGATATCAAAGCGCCACTGATATTGGGTATTTGTGAAAGCTGCCAGCGTATTTCGCCATTGCTCTGGTCCGCAACGTCTTGTTTCGAAGCGGTGGCTTGATTGACAATCGGTTGAATGTAAATTATATCGCCAGGGCTTACTAGCTCGGTCATTGATTTTGGCGCGTCGCCGAGCCGGTTCGTGGTTAAGTGTCGGCGTGCCCAGCGTGCGTCCGCGAGATCGAGCTGTACTTCACCATATTCTCGACTGAAAACAGTGGCCGTTAGCTCTTCACTTGAGATAACCAACGCGGGCTGTTGCTCGCGACTCTTGGGAAAGGTGCTTAATAATTCCGCATATTGGTCTTCAGTCGCGATGACTTCCGAGTCATCTTCATTAATGCGATGCCTGGCTTCCTTGTTAAATTTAGATGGGTCTGCTTTGCTAATAGGACCACGGAATCCATGTCGGCGGTCGTAGCTCTGTAATCCCGCTCTCAGCGCCTGTTCAGCAGCAAGCTGCTTGTCGGCTCTAATTGTGGTGTGAACATTAAGGCCGCCCCAATATGCTTGCTCACCAAGCTCTTCAATTAATTTAGCGCGCACCATTTCCGCAATATGCGGAGCGTCTAGCTGCGTATTTCTACTATGGATTTTAGCCGTTATGGGAGCCGCAATTTCTCGGGTATAGGTTTCAAGGTCTATCTTCCCCAAGTCTTTTAAGCGGCCCAGAACATAGTTTCTACGAATCATTGCGCGGCGAGGATTACGCAAAGGGTTATACGTAGAGGGGGCCTTGGGTAGACCTGCAAGCATTGCGGTCTCGGCCAAACTAAGCTGATTGAGTTCACGACCATAATAAACGTCGGCGGCGGCACCAAAGCCGTAAGCACGATGACCTAAAAAGATCTTGTTTAGGTAGAGCGACAAAATCTCATTTTTGCCTAGAATTTGTTCTAGCTTAATGGCCAGTAAAACTTCTTTGAGTTTTCGGGTATAGGTCTTTTCGCGGCTCAAAAAGAAATTTTTTGCCACCTGCATGGTGATCGTGCTGGCTCCTTGCTGAGTTTGCCCAGAGCTAAAATTGGATAATGCCGCTCTAAACAAACCTGTGATGTCAATGCCCTGATGTTCGTAGAAGCCGTCATCTTCGCTCGCTAAAACGGCATCAATTAGCGCTTGAGGAACATCTTCTATCAATGCCGGTTTACGCCGCTCGTTCCCGAACTCTGAAATCAACAATCCCTCGGAGGAGTAGACTCTTAGCGGGATTTTTAATTCAACGCCCTTGATACTTTGCGCATCAGGAAGAGTCACGCTGGTTTGAATGATCAAATAGCCAGCGCAAAGAAACCCAACCATAAAGGCCGCAGTTCCAAGCGTGGTCAACGGCAGTAGCAGGGCTGATTTTTTCAAAACGTTGATTTTCGTATACTTAGTGTTTGATCAAGATCATATATTAATTGATAGATTTCCTAAACAGAATTGTGGCTTTATTGCTTGGGGTTGGTTATATTTAACTTATGTAATGAAAACAATGATGTAAAGCGCGGTTTTTATGGAGGTTTCTTGAAACTGTTTCGTTTAAAGTCTAAGGCCGTTATCGGCATTGATATCGGTACCCACTCAATTAAATTGGTCGAGCTTGCGGGTTCTTATGCAAATCCGCGAGTTATCGCGTGGGGTGTGGCTCCCTTGCCATCCGGTGCGTTCTCTGAAAATACTATAGCCAATTCCGAGTTGATCGCTGACGCCCTCGCTGGTTTGATGGCTAAATCAAAAGCAGTCGGTGAAAATGTTGCTGTCTCGGTTTCCTCTTCGCACGCCATCACCAAGATACTTGGCATGCCGATTGAGACCACTGATTTAGAAATGGAGGAGCAAATTAGTATCGAGGCTCTGCATTTTATTCCCTACCCAATTGACGAAGTTAACATTGATTTCGAGATACTCGGCCGTTCATCTTTCAATCACCAAGAAAACGATGTGTTATTGGTTGCTTGTCGGCGCAGTATTGTGGACGACTATATTGATTTGATCGAAGACGCGTCGTTGTCTCTCAGCTATGTTGATATTGATACCTATGCTTTAGAGCGCGTTTACCGTTCTCAAAAGAGCTTGGGTTCTAATTCGGATCAGCCTGTGGCCCTATTTGATATTGGATCGACCTCGAGTCATCTAATGGTGGTTGATGATGAGCGGGTTCTCTATTCTCGGCATCAAAACTTTGGTGCATCACAGTTGATCAAATTGATTCGAAAAGAATACGGTGTTTCGGCGGACGAAGCAGAAGAAATTTTGCATTCTTCGCAACCGCCCGGTGACTTTCTAACGGCGGTCCAAGAACCATTTATTGAAATGTTACATCAGGAAGTTAGTCGCGCCTTGCAGTTCTTCTATTCTTCAAGCGCTTTTTCTAACATCGACAGCATTGTCCTTTCCGGCTCCTGCTGTTCATTGAATGGTCTGGCCGGTGATCTAGAAGTGAAAATGCGAACCAAGGTGGCGGTGCTCAACCCTATCGGAAATGCGACCGTACAAAGCAACCGTGAAGCAATTAATAGGGTAGCCCCGGGATTAGCTATTGCCTACGGCTTATCGCTAAGAGGCTTAATGTAATGGCTAACATTAACTTACTTCCATGGCGTGAAGAACAGCGCCGCGAACGCAATCAATTGACCATGCTGGGCTGTCTGGCAATGGTTGCTGTGGCTGCTTTCATTGTTTTTCTTGGCACGTCCTATATGGATTCTCGAATACAGCACCAAAAAGATCGAAACGCCTATGTTCAGTCCGAGATAAATGCTCTATCTGAAGTGATTAAAGAGATCGAAGATCTTAAGGGTAAGCGCGACCAACTGCTTGCCCGCATGGAAGTGATCCAAACACTGCAGACAAATCGCTCCCAAATCGTTCACGTATTCGACGACTTGGTGACCAAATTACCCAAAGGCGTTTACTACGATGATATTGCTAAACTAGCAAACAAGTTCTTGATTGGCGGAAAAGCGCAGTCCAATGGGCGAGTTTCAGCGTTGATGCGCAATCTTGATTCATCTGATTGGTTCGATAACACCTCATTGACCGTGGTCGATGTGGTTGATCTAGGTGGCGCATCGGTGAGTAAATTCAATGTCGAAGTTAAAGAAGGGCGCAAAGAAGAAAGCTCTGTAGCGACCGTACGTTAGGCGCTTGCTAACGCTGTAATCGACGGAAAAACATTATGGGATTATTAGAAGAACTAAGTAGCATAGACATCAATGACTTCTCGTCCTGGACGCGACGAGTTAAGTTAGTAATGACTGGCTTTTTGTGTGTACTGCTAATCACTGCAGGCTACTCTTTTATTATTAAAGAAAAAATGGTGGATCTAGAACTCGTAGTGGGAAAAGAACCGCGATTAAAGTCCATCTATCTTGAAAAGAAGGCATTGGCGATCAATCTTGATGCCTATAAACAACAGATGATCGAGGCTGAAGAGATTTTTGGTGTATTGCTTAGGCAGTTGCCCAATGAAAGTGAAATACCAGATCTTCTAATTGATATGACCCAAGTTGGCCTTTCTCGCGGCTTGCAATTCGAGCAAATCAGGCCCGGGAACACCATTGAAAAAGATTTTTACGCGGAAAAGCTAGTCAATATAAAAGCCAATGGCCAATATCACCAAATAGCCAGTTTTATTAGTGATGTGGCTGCATTGCCGCGAATTATTAACGTCGCAAATTTCAAATTAACCCGTGGTAGTCCTGGGAGCAGCAATCTTAGATTGGAAGCGGTTACCAAAACCTACCACTACCTAGACGACGGCTATATCAACGATGGTCAATAGCAGCAATATGAAAGTTCGTAAGCCCAGGTCGGTATTTAAAAGCGGCCTGTTTATTTTTGTGTTGCTTGGAGTTCAGGCATGTCAGGACAACAGCATGCAGGATTTACGTGATTTTGTAGCTAACGCTTATAAGGATAAGAAGCCAGAAATTGAGCCGCTACCTGAAATTAAACCGTATCAAGATTTTGAGTATTCTGCTGGAGAGTCGAACGACCCGTTTAATCTAGAAAACATAATTACCAGCCGATCCGCAGCGGTAGCAATCGGTGACAGCCCTGATTCGAACCGACCTCGCGAACCGCTCGAAGATTTCCCGCTGGATGCCTTGAAAATGGTCGGTACCATGAGCCGAGGCCAGCGACCTTATGTCATCGTAAAAACGTCAGAAGGCACCGCGTTACGCGCGACCATCGGAAACTATATGGGGCAGAATGATGGTAAAATTAAGCAGATTATCCCCGAGGAGCAAAAAATATTGCTGACCGAGATCGTGCTCGATACCGCGGGGCGATGGGTAAATCGAGATATCGAAATGACAATAGATAAAGATGAATAATTACCAATCAGGAAAAACGTTATGAGAGCAAGCCAGCTACTTGGCAGGCTGGCCAAGCGCTCTAACCCATTGATTGCTGCTCTCTTTCTATTGATAGTTGCTGGAGATGGCTCGGCTCAGAATACGGTTAATTTGAATAACATTGTGTACAGTAAGCTGCCCGGTGACGACATTCAGATTAATCTGGTCACCGATGGAAATGTCGGAGCTCCAGGCACTTTCAGTACCGCCAACCCCGCTAGAATCGCACTTGATTTTTTTGGTATGAAAAAGCAACTCGCGAATGATATGGTCAAGATCAGCGAGGGTAATGTAGATAGCGTCGTTGCGGTTGAAACAGAAGACCGCACGCGAGTTATCATAAGTCTGATCAGCACCTCTCGTTATGATGTAATTGAATCTGACGATGGTTATACCGTTATTGTATACAACACGAAAATCGACAATA
>CAWUWF010000103.1:0-4594 GCA_963925935.1 uncultured Arenicella sp.
ACGGCACGTGAAGGATCACTGTTTAGAATGCGCTTGGCTTTAGACTTATTCGGTCGGCGCGGATTACCAGACAATAAATCTCTTAGCCGCGGTTTATCATTAATGCGGTCCAATGCGGTTTTCCAGACAACTCGCACCGGCACCAGCAATGTATCATCCGAAACCTCCAAGGCAGACTGTAGCTCTGCTGCGTCAACATTTTCTGGGTCGTGGGCAATCGGCACAACAACCTGACGACTAGCCCCCTTAAACTCCGCGACCGCCTTAGTTTCTTGCAGCCAATCCAGTAATAATTGCTCTTCTATTTGATGGTCTGCATCGACAATAAATAATACTTTTTCTGAGAAGACTTCTTGCCAGGGGTTTATCGCCATCAATTGCTATCCTTATCTTGTACTCTTTTAGAGGCACGCTTTTTGAGCGGCTTTGAACTGCGCTCTGCCGGCTTGGATTTCACGGCTGCTGCGGGTATTGCATCATCATTCATCGCGCGTGCAGACACTTTAACAATAGGTTTAGGCTTTGATCGACGCTTACTAATGCGGCTTACAGTCGAGCTAGCTGGAGATCGTTTCAGGGTCTTTTTGTCAGTATCGACGGTCAAAGCCACGCCCGCTTTTTTGCCACTTGCCGTGCTAGCTTTGCTGCGCGCCTTAGCAAGTACTTTCGATTTTTCCTGAATATCCTTAATCGACTTGGCCGTAACCTGTTTAGCTGTAACGGCTTTGGTTTTTACAGTTTTAGATTTGGCAACCTTGGATTCAACTTTTTTCGCGATAGATTTGCTAGCGGGTTCGACCTTAACTTGCTTAGCCGCCGTTTTTGCTGTTTTGCTTTTAGCTCGGTTGGCGATACGTGATGCAATTTTACTACTCTCAAGCGTCGCGGCCTTACCAGCCTTACCTGCCGTTCTCAATAATTTTCGTGTGATTGAGCCAGTTGCCTTAACAACTTTAAGCTGTATTTTACCAGCGTCAGCAGGATTAGATATGATATTTGCTTTCGTTTTAATTTTGGCCTTTGCATTGCCCTTAACTGATTTAGAGATCGGTTGTTCATGCTTCGCACGCTCATGCGGCGCTTGAAGCACCATTTGATCCAGCTCTACGAGGAACATATCTCGAACTTCATCTACATGCTCACCCATGGTCTGCGCCGTCCATGCACTGGTATCCACCGGTGGTAAAACAGTAATCTTTACAGTAGCCGGTCTAATAATAAACTGCCCGCGGGGGGCAACATCAATTGCGTTGTGAATCACAATCGGTACAACCGGCACTCCAGCCTGCAAGGCTAAATGGAATCCTCCTTTCTTAAAGCGCCCAAGGTTGGTAGACGTTGAGCGAGTTCCTTCGGGTGCGATACAAACACACTGGCCCTCTTTTTGAATCGCATCGACTAATGGCAGCATTGCTTCCATTGCAGAAGCGGTATTTTCTCGGTCAATCAAAACCGTGCCACCGATCTGCATTAATTTACCAATGATTGGCATATCACCAATTTCTTTCTTACCCACTCCAGCCAAATCTCGGCGCAACAACGCCGGTATAATTATGGTGTCGGCTTGGCTTTGATGATTGAACACAAAGACACAGGGGCGATTGGTCCAAACATTCTCTTCGCCCGTCACATCCAGCTCAATACCACCCAGCGCGGTTGCCATGTCAGCAAAAAGAGAAACAGAAAAATTGCGTGACTTTCGCATTGACCCAGTAAGGGCATAAATAGGTAATCCAGCCAAGGCTGACGTCAACATACTGCCCTGGGTCGCAAAGGTACGAACATAATCTTTGATGCCAACGCTGCCACGACTGTTAAAATCTTGCACCGGCCAACCCCGGCCACTGGCTATTCTGCGCAGCTTAGCGTTTGGGTTTAACGGCCTTGGCTTACCGACATACTCCAATAATTGAATGTCTTCATCGCTATCGGAGTAGAAGTAACTTTGTTCGGGCTGTACACCATGGGAACTCTCAAATTCTTGCGCAGCTGCGACTTTGCCCATGCCATAACAAGTCGGCTTTATAACATTACCGGTAAAACGACCCGCTAACGTTTCCAGGCGGGTACATCTCACGTGCTCTATGCCTAATTCTTCTGCCGCAGCGTTGACCTGATAAGGCGTTGCTGCGGAAATAAGTGCAACCGTATGACCTTTCTTCAGATGCGCTTCAATTAATGCTTGCGATTCTGGGTAAACCAGTTTCGCTATGTGCTTTCTATACAGTGCTTCGCCAAACTCCACATAATCCCTTTCTTCAACGCCCTCTAAATATTTGGATGTCGAACTCATCATTGCCGAGAAGCCCATATTGCCCAATCCAAAATTGGTCATAGTGCCGACAATCTCCAACAACTGGAGAGGCTTGACGTCGCCACGGCGTATCTGTTCTCGCAGATAGGTTATCGCGGAATAACCATAAATGATTGTCCCATCAAAGTCGAAGAAAGCCCCAATGTGGGGGCCTTCTGGAGACTGTTCCACTTCTTTTATAATCTTATCGTATCGACGCATAAACTCATTGCAAACTAGAAATTCACCCTGACTGCAATACTACCGTAAAGACAAAATTTTACAAGACGGCGCTGGATACAGACGGCGCTGGGCCCGTATTTCTCAATATACTAGCTGTTTTACTTGGTTTTAGAGTAATATTAAAGGCCGCAAAATCATCGGCCGAGTATTTGGATGCAACAGCTTTCTGCACAAGACGCACAATTTCTATATATGGAAACGAACAAGAGTTCGTCTCACGTGACTTCTGTTAGTATTTTTGACCCGTCAACCGCGCCCAGTGGCACAGTTCGCTTCAAAGATATTATTGACCATGTTGAAAGTAGACTTAACACCTCACCTATTTATCGGCGACGAATTTATCATGTCCCTTTAGAGCTCGACTATCCCTATTGGATCGACGACGAGCACTTCGACATTGAATACCATATTCGTCACGGTCGCCTACCCCACCCGGCAGATTGGCGTCAACTTTGCATTCACTTAGCACGTTTTCACTCACGCCCCCTAGATCTACAACGCGCACCCTGGGAAATGTATGTTATTGAGGGCCTCGACCATGTAGAAGGTATTCCAAAAGGCTGCTACGCGCTAGCAACCAAAATTCATCATGCTGCTGCCGACGGCATGTCAATTATTAATTTTTTTGGTGGCCTGCAAGACATCGACAATAAAGGCACCCCGATAATGCCTGGCAATCAAAAAGTCACTTCAGCCCGTTTTGAAAAGCCCTCCCTTTTTCAAATGTCCACTCGCGGACTAATCAATACTGCACGTTCGCCAATGAAAATTGCAGACACCCTGTTTCGAAATGCACCCGCAATTGTTCGTTCAGCGCGTGACGCCTTCGAAAATAGGCGTACGGAAGCAAAGCATGCTGTGCCCAATACGCGCTTTAACCTTGAAACCTCACCGCATCGAATGTTTGACGCCACCTTTTTGCCACTGGCTGACTTCAAACTGATTAGGCGTTTGGCAGAAGGCTGTACCATTAACGACGTGGTGCTAGCGATATGCAGTGGTGCATTGCGAAGCTATCTAATTCATCACAAAGAATTACCATCAGAGACCTTAAAAGCGTTTGTCCCCGTCAATGTGCGACCAAGTAAAGGCAGCCTCACTCAAGACGATCAGCCCGGCAACAATATAAGCACAATGGCACCGGACTTATTTACCAACATAGAAGACCCAGTTGCACGCCTGCAGGCAATTCACCACGAAACACGCCAACAAAAAGCGGCTAAGAAAGGAATTTCTGCGCGCTTGATGACCGATGTAACCCGCCATGTACCAGCCAGCACGCAATTACTAGCTGCGCGTTTATTGATGACATCTGAACTTGCCGGTCGGATGACCAATGTTTGTATTTCAAATGTACCTGGACCTGCAGTACCGGTGCATATGAATGGCGCAGTATGCGTCAAAGCACTTGGCCTTGGCCCTCTTGGGGACAGGATGGGATTATTTATAGCGGTCACCAGTTACAACGGTGAAATGTCGTTTAACGTGACTTCCTGCCGCAGGACACTGCCTGATATCGAATTCTTTGTCGCGTGTATGCGCGAGAGCTTTGCTGGATTAGTCAGCATAGCTGCGAAATTACCAACCCAACAATCGGTTGAAGGCAAGGCCGTAGCTAAGTCGAAAAAAACTAACAAGGTTGTTAAACGCGCGAGTAAAAAAGTATCCGTGAAAGTCAGCCCCTTGCCGATAAATCGTAAGAAGCGAGCAAAGAAAAATTAACAAGCAGAGTTTTTCTTTAGTCAGCTAAGAGATGATAATTTCATTTTTCAGATCAAAACCTTTGCTCGCAGTCGATCGATCTAGGTAGGAATTTGATCAGTTTTGGCCGCTAAGCATTAGCCAAAATCATATCAAATAGATAGGCCGGTAAACCTGCCTCCTGATCGAGGACAGGTTTGCTGATTGACAGTCCACGATGCTGTTCTGGCGCTTTGGCAACATCCAAGTCTCGCTCTATCAAGGGGACTCCCGCAAAATACATCTGAGTTACCAACTCAACTGGCCCTGATTTAGAAACATGGTGTGACTACCTTGGCCAGCGCCGACCCAAGCGGC
>CAWUWF010000104.1:0-9306 GCA_963925935.1 uncultured Arenicella sp.
CTACCACGCAAGTATTTCAAGTGATGAGTATCGGCGCTTCTTGGTAGAGGTTTTTAACATCGCCCTGGAGCCGTTCAAGCACGACAGTGTCTTTGACTTTGCAAATTCAGAATTGTCTGAGCGGCTATCCGAGCTGTCAGACCGAGCTTATGGCTTCAAAGAATTCTGGCAAACGCCTCCAACCGATATTTTATATCTTCACCGTAAGCTGGGCGGTATGTTTTTGTTAGCAACGCGTATGCAAGCCCAGGTCAACTGTCATCAACTGGTACAGCCCTGGATCACTCGCCTGCGATAAAACCGCTAAAGATAACCGTCAGTATTGGCGAATCTAGGTGTTAGCAATGTGTTGCCGGAATGCAGCCTCCGGCAAGCATAGTTTATTAACGTCTACCTAGTGATTTTACTGATATCGACATGAATCGATGCATATATCCTTGAGTTTTCGATGCAAATTAATCATAGTGGGCAGTATGATTCGCGTGTCTGAATCACCTTAATATGCTGTGCTAAATATGCTGTGCAATTTCAGCAAGAAGGTGAGTAGGAATACCAATAAGTGCTTGTTTGAAGCAACATTTACGCTTTCCGAAAAAGCAATAGTATTACAAACTTCACTCAAAACACTGGATGTAACCAAAGTGTCATAAAGATGTAACTATTTTTGGTGATAGTTGCCGGGCTCTTGCGTAGCGCGATTGTAAATTAAAAATAAAAATTAGTTCCAGTTAACAAAAACTTACAGATATATTAGGGAGTATTCCAAGATGCAACGAAACTTTGCTCATAGCTTTATAAAGCTCACTACAATGTTGGTGTTTAGCGCATTCGCCGCCGCCGCATTCTCGCAATCTACAACTTCATCTATCCGAGGCAAGGTATTGGACGCCAATGGCGCACCTCTTGCAAACGTAGAAGTCGTTGTAACCGACACACGTACCGGCGCAACACGTCGCATTACGTCCAATGACTCAGGTACTTTCCTCGCCACCAATCTTGTTGTTGGTGGCCCGTTTGTGGTGACTGCGAATAACGAAACAGCGGTTACCGTCGACAATATCGCCCTTGGCGACGTTTATAAACTAACCATCGGTGGCCTTTCTGCCGCTGGCTCAGTTGCCGCTGGCAATATTGAAGAGGTAGTTGTAACAAGCAAGGCGATTTCGATCGCTGACGTTGCGTCTGGTCCTTCAGCTGTCTTTACTCTGGCTGATCTTGAAGATTCCGTGTCGTTCAATCGTGATATTAAAGATGTATTCAGTAATGACCCGCGAATTAACTTAGACAACCCGAATCGTGGTACAGGCGTTAACTGTGGTGGTAAAAACCCCCGTTTTAACGGTATTTCGATTGATGGCGTATCCCAAAACGACCGCTTTGGTTTAAATGCAAATGGTTACGCAACAGCCAACGGCCAACCGTTTCCATTCGATTCAATATCGTCGGTATCGGTAGAACTTGCACCTTTCGACGTAACCTATGGTGGTTTCTCGGCTTGCTCAATTAACGCTGTAACGAAATCAGGTCAAAATGAATTTTTCGGCAAGGTTTTCTACGAGTACTCAAGTGATAGTCTACGTGGCGATCGTATCGTTGCTCTCGGCAATTCTGTTGATGTTGAGTCTAGCGCGTTCACCGAAGAAACACTCGGCTTTGAGGTTGGCGGCCCAATCATCAATGACAAATTGTTTTTCTACGCTAGTTATGAGAAAACTGACGAGCCACGCTTTATTTCACAAGGATTTTCAGGCTCTGGAAGCGGAACTGAACGTGAATGGTTAAGCCAAAGCGATTACAACCGCATTTTGGACGTCTCTAATCGGCTCTACGGCTACGACCCAGGCGGTCAGCCGAGTAATGGTACAAATGATCAAGAAAAACTTCTTGCTCGCATTGACTGGGACATCAACGACCAGCATCGCGCCTCATTCATTTACAACCGTTTTGAGGGCGTCGAGAATCGCTCTTCAGATGGCGATTCCTTTGAATTCGAATTTTCAAATCACTTCTACGATAAAGGCAGTGATCTTGACACATACGTATTGAAATTGAACTCTAACTGGAATGACAGATTGTCTACCGAGGTATTCTTAGGCCGTAATGAGTTAGATGATAGTCAAGTCACCGTTGGTGACCCTGATTTTGGCGATTTTCAAATCAACATTGGTCGTGACAAAGTATATCTTGGCGCGGATGACTCACGTCAAGGCAACGACTTGAACTATACGTCTAACTTAATCAAGTTGAACATGCAGTATTTAGCGGGTGATCACGTAATTACTGCAGGCTTTGAACGCGATGAGTTGGACGTGTTCAACTTGTTTGTACAGCACTCACGTGGTGGCGAATTAGACTTCTTTGATGATTCTGGCCGTGGTGGCTTGAGCGGTATCGACAAGTTTGAACAAGGTCTTCCAGACCGTATCTACTACGGTAGTGGTGGTGGGACTAACAACGTTAATGATGCGGCAGCGAAATTCAAAAGTGAGCAAACCACATTTTACATTCAGGACGAGTATTTCTTCGAAAACATTGACCTAACCGTTGTCGGCGGCCTACGTTATGAACGCTTTGGCACTGATGATAAACCCGCCTTCAACCAAGCATTCACCGACCTGTATGGTTTTGCTAATGATGCAACCGTCGATGGTGTTGACATATTAATGCCTCGTGTTGGCTTTACCTGGAACAAAAACGACACTACTACCATTCGTGGTGGTGCAGGTCTGTTCTCAGGCGGTAACCCTAACGTTTGGATCTCAAACTCTTATAGCAACGATGGCATTACCAACGTTCAGTTACGTCAGTCTTTCGGCGATTCACTGTTCGACTTACCGCTTTCAGGTGCTGGTCGTCCGGGATTTGATGTGCCTCAAGCGCTGATTGATGGTGTTGCCTCTGTTACTGCAGATGATGCCGCAACGTCACGCATGGCGTTAGTTGACCCTAACTACAAGCAACCAAACGAGTTGAAAATCGCTCTTGGTGCAACAATCGATCTACCTAAAGGTTTTACTTTAGATACCGATCTACTTTACTCAATACAGCGTGACTCAGCTGTTTACCGTGATATCGCGCAACAAGTTACAGGCTTCACCGCAGCAGGTTCACCAATCCTATCTAACGTAGTTGGTAGCGAAAACTTTATGCTAACCAATTCTAATCGCGATGCTGATACATTAGTGCTGTCTGCAAGTGTGAATAAGAAATGGGACAATGGCTTAGAAACAACTTTTGGCTATGCATATACTGACGCTGAAGATATCAGCGGCATGAACTCATCAGTCGCTTTCTCAAACTTCACCAACGTAGCAACTTTGAATCCGAACGACCCATTGCCGGGTACTTCTGAATTTGAAACGCAAAATCGTTTCACCTTCCGTCTGAATTACAAGACTGAGCTGTTCTCTAACTTACAATCCAGTGTGTCAGTTTACGGTGTCTATAAAGATGGCCAGAGCACCAGCTTCTCTCAAAGCGGTGATGGCGTAGAAGCCAATAACCGTAACCGTCGTAGCTTATTGTATGTACCAATGTCGAATGACGGCGCGGTTGTTTATGACGAACGTTTTGACCGTCAAGCGTTTGATTCATTTATCTCGTCAGAAGGCTTAGCACGTGGCCAATTTGTTCGTCGCGGTTCAGCTAGCTCTCGCTCGAGTGGTCGTATCGATCTACGCATCGATCAAGAACTTCCTGGCTTTGGCGGCCTGAAGCCAAAAGTATTCTTGAAGATAAACAACGTTCTTAACATGCTAAGTAGCGATTGGGGTGCTCAATATGACGCTGCGTTCGTATCTGAACAAGTTGTTGAGTCGAGCGTTAACGGCGCCGGCCAATTCGTATTTGAGAAATTCAATACGCCTGAAACAACTGACTTGTTGGACGACATTTCAGTATGGGCAGCTCGTATTGGTTTAGAAGTTCGCTTCTAAACTCATAGCTCAAGCAGTACCTAAAGGGGTAAGCAGTGATGCTTGCCCCTTTTTTTTAGCCGTCTATACTGTAATGTAAACAAACAGCCATTTAATAATGCCAAATACATCGCCAAGCCTGTTATTGACCATCGCTCTGCTGCTCGCGAGTAATGCCTGCCTGGCAGACACGGTCAAGGAGACCGAAGTTCAGTACATTTCGCTTGCCCCACCCTTAGATCGCCCCAAGGCTCAAATATCGGGTATGACGTGGTGCGGGGATAGCCTTCTGCTATTGCCAGAACGCCCCTGGTTTGAAGTCGCGCCGAACAATCTTGATCCTGAGAGGGCGATTGCTACATTTGTTTACCAATTAAGTCGCAAGCAGATCGATTACTATTTGTCAGACAAGACCCTTTCGAACAAACAAAAAGAGCCCTTAGTCGCAGCTAAGATAAAGCTCGAAGAAAACGGAGTTCGCAAAAAATTTACGTCATTTGATGGCTACGAAGCCATTGTTTGCTCAGATAATAGAATTTGGCTGTCTATTGAAACAGGGGTCGGCGAGACGGCTTTTGAAACCAATATAGTCGGCGGGACCTTGAGTGGTAAAGGTGATAAGCAAAAAATCAGCCTGGACCCATCAACCCTGCATCGAATTGAATCGCAATCAGGGATATCCAATTATAGTGACGAGGCATTGCTGCTAGAGGGTGATAACTTGGTCAGTATTCACGAAGCCAATAATACCCGCCGCGATTCGCCAAGCTTTGCAACGCGCATCAATATCAGCAGCGGTGTACGAACTAAACTATCCTTTCCTCCTATCTCATTTCGAATTACAGATGCCACTAAGCTCAACCGCGACGGCTACTTTTGGGGAATAAATTACGCATGGAGCGGCGAGCAAAAGTGGTTCACAGAAGTGGATACGCTATCCGAGAAATATGCCTTAGGCGAGACCCACAAACTTGAAGACATTGTAGAGCGCTTAGTTCAGTTCCGCTTACTTGGTGACTCAATCGAGAGAGTCGAACAAGCCCCAATTCAACTCAAACTTACTCAAGAAGACGGCCGCAACTGGGAGGGAATTGTGCGCTATGGCAATAAAGGCCTGTTACTAATTACCGACCAACACCCGCGAACCTTACTCGGCTTTGTACCCTTTGATTGAAGAATCTCTGATCAAGTTTAAATGATCTGCGTAAGGCTTAATCAGAGGTTCCGTCACAATTACTACCCCACCGAACCGCCGCCTTTACGACGAATCGCCATCAACGAAGGCCGTGGCGGAGTACCGTCTTTAAAATCAGGCCAAAGCGTGGTGGCAGTATTAAATCTCGCTGCGCCAGGCTGGGTATTTATGTCGCCTGGATGTTGAACCGATACGAATAGACTCTCGCCATTATCCGCGAATATAGGGCCACACAATTCGGCACCGTTTGGCGCTCTAAAAAACATTTTGCCGGTGCCGCGCGCTTCACCTTCAGTCTCCAATGCCCAAAGTCCGTCATTGGTGCCACTCATCTGTACTTTCTCGCCCTGATCTGTTGCTATCCATAATCGACCAGCTGGGTCGACTACGCCATTGTCGGGGCTGGCGAACCAACCATTTTCACTGGTGTTGTCATTCCACTGCGCGCCATGAGCTGGTTGAGCGGGATCACCGCATAGTACGACGATGTCCCAACGACCAGTGGTATTGCTATGGTTTTGATCAGTCTCTGAAATCTCGACAATATGCCCAAAGTAGTTAGGCGATCGTGGGTTGGCCGCATCCACTTGAGCCTCGGTACGCTTAGTATTGTTAGTCAACATCACAAATACCTTGCCAGTTTTAGGATTTGGCACTACATCTTCAGGGCGATCCAGACGAGTGGCCCCTAGAAGATCTGCTGCGCTGCGTGGTTGAATTAAAATGTCGGCCTGAGTTTCGAATTCACTGCTTAACAGCGGGTTTTCAATATCCAGTAGCAACCAGTTTAAACTACCATCATCGCTAAGCTTTGCAACGTACAGATTGCCGTGATCGAGAAGATCTTTATTCGCGGCGCGGTTTTCTAGATCAACCTTATCTCGGCTGACGAATTTATATAAATACTCACCACGTTGGTCGTCGCCCATATAGACCACTAAACGGCCGTCGCTGGCGATAATATTCTCACCACCTTCATGCTTGAATCGACCTAAGGCGGTACGCTTCATTGGTTTAGACGCCGGGTCAAAAGGATCAATCTCTACTACCCAACCAAAGCGATTTGGCTCGTTTGGCTCTACCGAGACGTCAAAACGTTTATCAAATTTAGACCAATCAAATAATTCCAATCCAAAGTTGTAACGCTTTAGATTAGCCTCCTCACGATGACCGGCGGGCAGCTTGCCAGAAAAATAATAATTGATGTTCTCTTCACAAGTAAGATAGGTACCCCATGGCGTAATGCCACCGGCACAATTGTTGATAGTGCCGATAATCGCAGTCGCATCGGGATCTGCGTTGGTTCGCAAGCGTGGGCTATTGGCAGCCGGCCCACTAATACCAATTTCAGTATTAAGAGCATTCAATCGGCGGTTGTATTTAGAACTACGTTCTACTTGCCATTTGTTGCCCGTTCTAGATACCTCGACAATACTATTGCCACTCGCGGCTTGAGATATCTCCATTTGCTCTCGGGTTAAACTGTCTCTTCGGTTCACACCAAAATTTGGGAACATCAAACCATGATTTGGGTACTCGTGGTTAACACACAATAGAGCCCGTTCATCTTGACCGGCCTCGGGTGACAGTGAGATATAACCAATAAAATCATTATTGAAACCAAATTGTTGCAACTGCTTAGCCGCAGTTTGATTGTTTGGATCAAATTCGGGCGCATCTGCAAATATTGGGTCGCCCCATCGTATTAAAATTTCGGCGGTGTGATCAGCGGCCACATGATGGTTTTCATCAATGCCATGCTCTATCTCCTCAAACGCGTAGTTTGATTGAACGCTGGCAGCGCCGTTGGAATTCGCTTTGATATCAGGGCCATCATTTGGTTGGCAGGCGGCCAAACCTCCTAAGCTAGCGCCAGCACCGACCACCAAACCACTTTTGAGTAAATCACGCCGAGAAAACCGCCGCTCGCAAATCTCTTGGAAAGAGTTTATTAAATCACCAGAGGTGGGATTACTACTATGGTCATCGTCTTTGAATTTCATGGTGTGTAAATCATATTATTTAATTAGTTTGATTATAGTTCCAAACACACAGCGCATCGTGAAAAGTATTCTACTGTGATTGCTCAATGTCGATCACCCGTGATACACCAATGCCCCTGGGGTCAGATGCTGCGGTTAGGCGCCCATCACTGCGCGAGATCACTTGCAGATCTCCAAACTCCCAAGCATGTGGTTCTACGCGATAACCACGCTCTACAAGCGCCAGTTTGGTCTGCTCTGGCAAAGGCAGGCTGATGCTCTCGGTAATCAGCTCTGGGGGGAGCAGTTGATGATGAAAGCGACTAGCAGCCACTGCTTGGTCTGCGGTCATACCGAAGTCTTTGATATTAACAATGGCTTGAAATACCGAGGTGAAGATAGTTGACCCTCCTGGCGTACCGACCACCATATCAACTTGGTCATCTTTTATTAGTAGGGTTGGCGACATAGATGACAACATACGCTTGGATGGTTGAATCTCATTGGCAACCCCACCCACTACGCCATAAACATTGGGCACGCCCGGCTTAGTGCTAAAGTCATCCATCTCGTTATTCAAAAGAAAGCCAGCACCTTCAACCACGACACCGCTGCCAAAAGCCCAATTAATAGTATAGGTGTTAGAGACAGCATTGCCCCATTGGTCGATAATTGAGTAATGCGTGGTACTGGGCGTATTCCAGCCAGGCTTAACGTCCCCTAGATCACTAATTTCAGTTAAACTCACTTCACTGGCGCGTCTTGCAATATAGTCATCGCTGACTAATTGATCGATTGGCACATTCACAAAATCGGGATCTCCAAAATACTCTGCTCGGTCAGCGAAAACGCGTTTTTCCATTTCTGCGACTAAGTGAACATACTCTGCAGAGTTATGCTCCACCCCAGAAAATTCGTCATCCAGAAACTCTTTCATCTTTAACAACTGGATAACCGCAAAACCGCCTGAACTGGGTGGTGGTGCAGACACCACCGTATAGTCACGCCATTGGGTAGAGATTGGCGAACGCCAAACTGCCTGATATGAAGCTAAATCTTGAGCAGAGATTAATCCACCGCCACGCTGCATTTGAGCAACGATCAATTTAGCAGTTTCGCCCTGATAAAAATCGCTTGGCCCTTCTGCCGCTAGTCGTGACAGGGTATCTGCCAAACTCGGCTGTTTGAAAAGACCCGCATTTTGCATCGTCCCAAAGTACTGCTCAAAATTAACCTGGCCGTCAAACCATTCAACGGTTTCGGCAATGCTCCCAGCTGTTTTAGGATCTACCGTATAGCCGTTTTTTGCCAGCTCAATCGCCGGTTCCAATAACTCCGCCCAAGGCTTGCTGCCGTATTTTTGATGAGCTTGCCATAGCCCCGCGACCGTGCCCGGTACGCCAGCTGCTCGAGCCCCTATCAAGCTGGAATTTTCAACCACCTTACCCGTTGCATCGAGATACATATCTCTACTTGCCGCTAGCGGTGCTTTCTCGCGATAGTCTAAAAAGCTTAAGTGCCCATTCATCCGGGCCAGCATAAAGCCACCACCACCGATGTTGCCTGCTTCGGGGAAAGTAACAGCCAATGCGAATCCTGCCACCACGGCGGCGTCAACGGCATTACCACCACTGGCCAATACTTTTCGAACAGCTTCTGCCGCATGTGGCTCAGGAATAGCAATTGCGAACTGTTTTGCTGGCTCAGCGACAACTTGCTCTACTATATTGGTAACTTGCGGAGCCGTTGTTGGCGGCGTTTGTGGCTCGCAAGCAGCCAAAGCAATTAGTACCGCTAAACCAAGAGAAATTCTATATTGTCGAGTCTTCATCACAACACCGTATTGATACCTGTAGGTTGCTCACGATACGCAAGCAAGGCAGATTATTCAAGTAATAGAGAACACGTGATTTGCAGCCATCGGCCGCGTATAATGCGCAAGCAAAGGTGCTAATAAACTCTAAGCATCTAATTCAATTGTGTACCATCAAACCTTAATGTTAAATCTTAAAATTAGAGCCGCAGACGAAATCATTGGTGCGAACTACATGCGTCGCTGGCACCTGCGTCGCAACCCAGGCAAAAGTAATCTTTATTTGCATCGCTACGATGGTAGTGACGATGATCGCGCCCTGCATGACCACCCATGGCGCAGTATCGGCATCGTACTGTGGGGCAAGCTTTACGAAATTACCGAGCAAGGCGAAAAACGTCT
>CAWUWF010000105.1:0-9005 GCA_963925935.1 uncultured Arenicella sp.
CTGCTGGATAGTGGCGAAGTAGATTTCATCCTTCATGTGGCGGCGTCTGCAGACAAACCGATGCGCACGGAGCGTCAACTTAGCTTCACCACCGCGCAGGTATTGGATGCTGCTGCGTCGCGCTATGGTCCCGCGGCACCATTAGTGGATGTAATGCAATTGTTTGAGCGCAAGCAGACTTTTGCATTTGTCGGTAAACCCTGTGACGTGACAGCGCTTAGAAATTTGGCGCAGCAAGACCCTCGGGTTGACCAATATTGTCGCTACAAGATGGCGATTGTTTGTGGTGGCGCTTCAGAGCTTGGAAAATCACAAGATGTGCTTGATGAGGCCGGTATTGAAGAAAAAGATTTGTCGCTGTTTCGCTATCGCGGTTATGGCAACCCAGGCGCGACCAGGTTAGAGACTAAAGATGGCCGGAGCTTTGAAAAAACCTACAATGAAATGTGGGATGATGAGGCCGGCTGGCGCTTGCAATTTCGTTGTAAAATCTGTGCAGATGCGATCGGCGAGAGCGCTGATATTGCGGCCTCAGACATTTGGCCGGGCGGTGAGCCTTGTGGCGATGATGCAGGTTTCAATGGTGTAATTACTCGTACAAAAAAGGGCGAAGCGTTATTGGCTTCTGCCCTTGAAGCTGGAGCTCTGATTATAGAAGGCGAGCTTGGGCCGCGCGACATGGACGGCTTTCAACCGCATCAGGTTCGCAAGAAGCAGGCTGTTTGGTCAAGATTGAAAGGCCTTGAGCGTGCCGGACAAATGGTGCCTGAGGTAACCGGGCTGCGCATAGAGGAACTGGCCAAAGCGGCTGGCACTGAGCGAGCTGAGCACGAGGCCGAAGGCACTTATCAACGAGCCCTCATCGGTAAAACGCGCGAACCTGAAGTTCGCCCAGAACTCTCTTCGCCGACAGAGAAAGTATGATGAGCGGCCTGCCTGTCATCGGTTTTATTACACCACCGGATTGGCTTGATCCTAGCCCTATGGAATTTTCTAGGCTTAATGATTTTAAGGTGATCACCCAGCAATGCCCCCTGCATATGCCAAGCTTGGACTGGCGGCTGAACAGTGTTGCTAAATGTGAGCCAGCCCTTATTCAGGCTGCAGAAACATTGGCAGACTTAGGCTGTGATCTTATTGTAGTCACTGGCACGCCCTTTGCCTGGGCTGGTTTGCATTGCATAGACGACGCTAGAGAACGGCAACATAGGCTAGAAAAGGCTATTGGCAAGCCGGTGATTTTCTCGGCTATTGCTATGCTTGAAGAGGTTTATAAAAGTGAGTTTACTCAACTAGTGATCAACTGCAGTTATTACACTGATGAATGGCGCGCCCATTGGAGGGCTTTTGTTGAGGCATCTGGTTTTCAAGTTATTGCTGTCGAAAGCTTTCTATCCCTGGGGCTCAGTGAATCGCACACTGAGAACGACAAGTCACAGTGGTCTCCTCTTGAAAGTCAGATCATGAGTTCACTGCAATTGCTCAACAATATTGAGGCCGATGCTATTTTGCTAGGAGGAGCGGCTGTGCGAACGCTGTCGCTCGAAACAAAAATTCGCGCGCAAATTAAACTACCAGTGATTGCTGCTGATGGTGCGTTATATCGAGCTATTTCCGCGTGGAATAAAAGTGTGTGAACGCCTTCATGAAAGGTAAATGGTGACGGTATTAATAATCTATCGCAAACTAAATCTTATTCAGAGCTACGCCTGCTAGGGCTCTTAATCTGTCCTTGAGTAGGCGCACAACCAGCACCGCAGATAACTGCCGCTCTTACGCTTAATTAGTAATTTTAATCAATTTTTCGGTGACGAACCCATTTAAACTTTTCCCCGACTTCTTTGCCGTTATCGCCAGTGCTCGATGTAATTCAGGTTTGACTCTCATTAGGAACTGTCCGGAAAATGGCTTGTTTGGCTCTCGGCCTGCTGTCTTACAATCATTGAGGTAATCATCTACAACAGCGTGAAATGAGTCGGTTACTTCATTTACGTTTTCACCATCAAAAACCAAAATGTCTTGCGTGTTTATAACTTCGCCAACAATGTACTAGGTTGGTTTAGTTGCACACATTGATTTGAGAGCTCTCGTACTCGTTTGGAGTTTGATAGTCTAATGTTGCATGGAGCCTTGTGCAGTTATAGTAACGGATGTATTGGTTAACGTCATTGATAATTGCGTCACGAGTTAGGTGGATGACGTTAGCAAGCCATTCGCACTTCAAACTACCATAGAATCGTTCTACAACCGCGTTGTCATAACAATTACCTTTGCCGCTCATCGAGCCCCGCTTGTGTATTGCAATTCCACCAACCTAGTACAGTCTTAAACATCGACAATTAATGCTCGATACGATTGACTCATGGACGGAGACCTACGGAGGTTGCTACATGCTCATTAATTTGCAAAAACAAAACGAGTCGATTGTCATCACGCTAGATGATGGCGAGGACATCGAATTCACTCAGGCCGATTTAGCGAACATTGGAGTTGATGCAGAAAAGGCGATTGAAGTCATCAAGAACGAACTTATGGAAAAGCTAAACTTTTGATAGGTAAAGTTTGCTACCCAGATGCTACCCAGCGCTAAATTCGTATTAGTTCAATGGAATGAAAGGAAGACTAATTCCTTGTAAGTAATTGATAGTTATTAAGAATAAATGGTGGCCAGGGACAGAATCGAACTGCCGACACGGGGATTTTCAGTCCCCTGCTCTACCGACTGAGCTACCTGGCCATTTATCGTCTTGCCGCGCTAAGGTAGCGCCTGATAAATAAAAGGAATGGACTTCCTTTTGGAGCAGCGCATTACAAAACAATGCGGGTTTTGAGTCAAGCGTTTTTTGTGTTTTAACGCCGCTTAAACCCACTTAAAGCTGTTTTATAACGAAGTGCGTCTAGTCGTCTTTCGGTACGAAGTCTGCGGGCACGTCGCTACCTTCGCCAAAAAGGAACTTTTCCATTTCTTCGATGATCATTTCTTTGGCTTTTGGGTCCATTGGGTTAAGCCGATATTCGTTGATTAGCATGGTTTGGTGGTTTACCCACATCTCCCAAGCTTCGGCGCAGATGTTCTCGTATACGCGTTTACCCAGTTCGCCTGGCCAAGTTTGAAAGGCGAGAGCAGGAGCTTCTTTATTTAGTTTCTGGCAGTTTACGGTGCGGGACATTGGGTTCTCCGGGCTTAGTTTGTTTCTAGCAGTTTTTTGATCGGCGCTGCGAGGCCAAGCTGCTGCTGTGAATGTGGTTTATACCATACTTGATTGGGCTGTTCTGCGACCTTTTCAATAGCACTAATAATCTGCGCTTCTACGGGGGTGATATCAAGATGAAAATGGCTAAAAGTGTGCTTGAAGGTTGGCTTGATTTTGCCTGCCTTTAGCTTGATTCCGTCGATTAGCAGTTGGTCTTCCAAGATGTCTGATTGAGGAGGGCACCAAAGGCCGCCCCAAATGCCTGAGGGTGGCTTTTGGATTAGCAGATACTCGTTATTGTCATTGCGAACCAGAAAGACATAAGTCTGTTTGGTGGGCTTGTCTTTCTTTGGCTTGCCGTGTGGTAGCTCACCAACTCGATTTGCTTTTAGCGCTTGGCAGCCCGATTTAAGCGGGCAGTCGCTGCAATTTGGTTTTGATCTGGTGCAAAGCGTCGCACCAAAATCCATGATGGCTTGTGTGTAACGCGCTACTTCTTTACTCGGGGTGTTTAGTTTGGCGAGCGCCCAAAGTCTTGTTTCAACGTCCTTTTTGCCATACCAGCCTTCTACTTCGTAATATCTAGCCAATGTGCGCTTAACGTTACCGTCGAGTATTGCGTGCCTTTGGTTTTGTGAGAATGCCAAAATTGCGCCCGCGGTTGACTTGCCGATGCCGGGTAAGGCTAGCACCTGATCAAAGTCGGTCGGAAATTCGCCGCCGTGGTGGTTGGCAATGGTCTGTGCGGCCTTATGCAGATTGCGCGCTCTTGCGTAATACCCTAGGCCGGTCCAGTGGTGGAGTACTTCGTCGATATCGGCGTTTGCCAATTGCCTTACATTAGCAAAGCTTGCCATAAATTTATTGTAGTAGGGGATAACCGTGGCTACTTGCGTTTGTTGCAACATTATTTCGGATACCCAAATACGATAGGCGTCTTGGGTGTTTTGCCATGGCAGGTCTTTGCGCCCACACTTGCTATGCCAGTCGAGTATGGCTTGGTTGATTCGTTTCATGGGTTTAGGGCGATGGTTTGCAAATCTCTGGGCTGTCTCTTAACAGGCATTGTATAAGAGCTGAGCGATTAAGCGTTAGGCTTTTAAATCAGCGCCTGTTTTTCCTGAGGTTCGCTATTGATGTTTAATCCGTCTATGAATAAGAACTGTCTTACATTACAAAATTATTGCATAAAGTCACTAGGCTGAAACGAACGGTCGAACAAGCCAGCACATAGTGTTTAGCGCCTAAATGTTTGCATCTTATTCTGCCGTTGTCAGAGAAACGACAGCAGAGAATAGCGTGCCCAAAAAAAACCGAGCTTACCGATGGCAAGATTATGGGGCGCATCAGTGGTGTTGGTTACGCAATGGTGCTGCCAAAAAATATAATGAGTTCACGAAACAGCCGGTCGGTGCAACTAAAATTGTTGTTTTCACCTTCAGACTAGTCGCTGCATTTGTATTACAATGTGACCCATATAACTCTTTATTGATCGTGAAGACCCTTCGCCATCCCGCGACTATTCTGGCTTGGTTGGGTCAACGGCTTTACTCTCGACTCCTCGGAGGCTAAACAATGAAAATGAAGAATACCGACATATATAGACAATCCCAAGATTGCCTGCTAGAAGATATGGATGGCGAACTTCTGTTGTACGATCCAAACAGTGCAGTAACTTTGCACTTAAAGGGTTCTTCGGCGATTGTTTGGGAGCTGTGCGATGGCCAACGAACCATCCAAGATATTGTCGACCTTGTGCAACAGGCCTATCCTGATCAAGCGACACCCATTGGTCAGGACGTAGCCAGCGTGGTTGACGACTTGAGAGAGCGCAATGTACTTGTGTTGGTAAACTAAAATGATGACTCGTTGGCTTATTGAGCGCGCAGGCGTACAAATAACGGTATGTGCAAAATCGGATGCCGCTAAAAAATTAGTAGAGGTTGCCTTGCAGGGCATGCGACCTGAGCGAATAAGCAAAGCGCAAGGAATTAAGCTAACCGTCAGTGGCGACCAAGACGAGTGGCGTCTGCAAGATCATTCCAATGACGTGAAGCGCAAAATTGCCAATAGCGGCGACCTTATTTATCATTTAACCGACCGTGTTGTGTTTCATGTTGCCAATAAAGTTAGTAGCAAGCACTGTTTGTATGCGGCGGCGGTTAGTTTTAACAGCAATGCCTTGGTGATTCCGGCTAATAGTGGGGCAGGCAAGAGCAGCTTCACCGCCTGGCTGGTCGCGAGTGGTTTTGATTACATTACCGACGAGTTGATTTTGATGGATGACGCTTTTCGTCTCGACGGAATTGCAAGACCAATCCAAATAAAGCCGCAGGGCATAGCAGCCATAGAGCACTTGCTAGTAAAAAAGGAGCCGGCAGAAGGCGAGGCTTACTACCCAGGTAAACTGGCTAACGCGGTGCCAATCACAAGCTTGGGCGGGCAAATTAGCGACGTAGTTGATCATCAAATGAAATTATTGATTTTTCCGCATTTTAATAAGAACGCTGAATTCGAGTTTAAAAAACTGAGCAGCGTCGAAGCAGGCATGAGATTAATGGCCAATCTTGTTAATGCACGCACCCTTGAAGGGCACGGCTTTAAAGCCATGATGAAGATGATAAGGCAAACACAATGCTATAGCCTTGAATACGGCGGCTTCAACCGATTGCCGCAGGACTTTGCGCAACAAATAAAAGACCTTTTGCAATAAACCCTTTTTTAATTAAAATAATACAGATTCTACATTTTATGTTTTTCAAGAAATACTCATGAGCGACCCTTCTAAACAACCCGAAGAATTTAAGCGCAGCATTCGCAGCTTTGTTAAGCGCGAAGGTAAAATGACGTCCGGGCAAAAAAACGCCATCGAGTTGCTGTGGCCGGAGTATGGCGTTGATCTGCGCGATGAGGTTTTGGGTCTGGCAGACCTTTTTAAACGCGATGCCTTTACTGTTCTGGAAATAGGCTTTGGTAATGGATTGTCGCTTGCCGAAATGGCTGAGGCGCATCCCGAACAAAATTACTTTGGGGTAGAAGTGCATACGCCCGGCGTGGGTGGCCTATTGGTTCAGGTCAAAAAGCGCGAATTGGTAAATGTACGAGTATCTCAAGACGACGCGGTCGAGGTTTTAGATCAGCAAATTGCAGATGGTTCGCTAGATCGTGTACAGATTTTCTTCCCAGACCCTTGGCATAAAAAACGCCACCATAAACGCCGTTTGATTCAATCTGAGTTCGTCAAAACCTTGGTCACGAAACTTAAACCTAAGGGCATTATTCACGTAGCCACTGATTGGGAGAACTATGCCGAGCATATCCTGCAGGTGCTGATCCAAGAGCCAATGTTGGCCAATACGGCGCAAGAGTACGCAGCCAAGCCTAGCTATCGGCCACTAACAAAATATGAAAATCGCGGTATGAATCTTGGGCATGGTGTCTGGGATCTACTGTTTGAGAAAACCAGTTAAGGGTAGGCGGGCTTATTCGGGCGTCTATTTAATCGGCTTCTGGCAGCTTAATCGGGCTTCTGGCAGCGCCTTAAAATAAGACTTCATCATCGCTGGCACATTCGATGCGTAGCAATTGCTCGCCCTCGCATTCGACCAAAATATTAATGGGCCGACAACATACGTAGCAATCCTCAACGGTCTGATGGCTGCCTTGGCTTAAGTCCAAAAGCACGCTAAACGATTCGCCACAATAGGGGCAGCTGATACTGCTTTCGATTACTGGGTTCATATAAAGTCTCTCTTAGCGTGCATCGCTATTGTTTGCGGTAAGCTTGTTGTTTATCTAACATCCACCGATAATAAACCTTCCATGTTAAAACCAAGTAAAAAATGAAAAACCAACCTGATTGGTGGGACCCATATTCGTGCCAGCCGTATAAAATGCGCGACCAAGACAAGCCGCGCAGTGGTTTGGCTAATGTTGTGGAATATAGCAAAGTAGCGGCCAGCAATTTACTTGGCTTACCTGCCATTGCCTACCAGTACCTGGCGTTGTCAAAATCACCCTCGAATATCCCCGCGAGTGACTTTGTTGGCTTAAGTGTTATGCCCGACCCTGAGTATCAAAACGCCATAGAGGAAATGGTAGAGGAGCTAGGTGTTCAGCAATTACTGATCCGCATACCGAGTTGGGACACCGACGCGCTAGATGACTATGTTGCGTTTTTAGAGCGTTTTCCAAAACAACAATTTGTAATCAATATTCTGCAGAGCCGTGACAGCACAAAAGATGTCGCCACCTGGAAAAACCAGGTTCGCCAAATCATCAGTGCTACCGCGCATATCACCAAGGTGTTTTGGATCGGCAATGCGATTAATAGAACAAAGTGGGGCTGCGCTCACACCGGCGAATATTTCTTGTTACAAGAAGCGGTAGAAGAACTGCGCTCAGAATTTATGGGGCTGACTTTACTGGGTTCATCGGTAATCGATTTCGAGCCACTGCTGACCTGGCGTACCCTGCGAAATCGGCGAAGCTACCAGTTGGACGCAAACGCATCGCTAATGTATGTGAATCGACGCCATTCACCCTATGGAACCCAGTACGGAATTTTCGACTTAGAAAATAAGTTGCGACTAACCAAGGCAATGACCAGGCTGTCGAATAGATGTGCCGACAGCCTGTGGATCACAGAAACCAATTGGCCATTACTAGACACCAAACCCTACACACCCAACTCAGGAAAACCAACCCGAACCGTAGACGAAGAAACTCAAGCCAAGTATTTGAAATGGTATTACCAAATCGCCTGGCAGACGGGCTGGGTAGACAAAGTCTATTGGTGGCAGCTGATTAACCCAGGCTATGGCTTGGTTGACCATCGACAAGGCGGCTTGCGTAAAATGCCGTCGTATTATGCATTAAAGCAAATTATTGACGGGGAGCTGTCGTTGCCGCCTGAGCGGTGATTGCTTAGATCCGTAGAAGGCTGTCTCGTCGCTGCGTTGGATCCTTCGGCTGCGCTCAGGATGACGGGGCTGGGCTTTATCGTGATACTTGGCGTGGTGGTGGGGGTTACGCAGTGTGTTCGATCCTTCGGCTGCGCTCAGGATGACGGGGCCGGGCTTTATCGTGATACTTGGCGTGGTGGTGGGGATTAGGCAGTGTGTTAGATCCTTCGGCTGCGCTCAGGATGACGGGACCGAGCTTTACCGCCATACTTGGCTGACCTTACAGGGATCTATTACTTAAAGTCCAAGGAGGACTAAACATGAAACAAGGATACGTTTACATCATCAGCAATATCAAACGCAACGTTCTATACATCGGCGTCACGTCAAACTTAGAGCAAAGAATGTACCAACATCGAAGTAAAATCGTCGACGGTTTTAGTAAAAAATACAATTGTGTCTATCTGCTGTGGTGGGAACAGTCTGATTCTATTGTTTCAGCAATCGAGAGAGAAAAGCAGCTTAAGGGGTGGACTCGAGCCAAGAAGGATATTTTGATTAAAAGACAGAATCCTGAATTGAAAGACCTAGCCGATGAGTTGTTTTGCTGGTGATTTAGACCCCTGGAAGGCCAACCTCGCAGCTACGGTCAGGATAACGGATTATTAGTCATCCCCTCGGCCGTCATCCTGAGCGTAGCCGATAAATAGTCACGTCCTCCGCCGTCATCCTGAGCGCAGCCGAAGGATCTAAATTGCTTACGCTGCCATTTTGGAATTTAGTTTTAAATAAGTGTTGACCAGCAGGCCAGAATGAGTAGAATGCAGCTCCCTTGTTAAGGGCTTGTAGGGCTCAGTAATTGATTGAAATCACTGATGTTTATCGAGCTTTGGTTTTTTGGAATTAG
>CAWUWF010000106.1:0-5013 GCA_963925935.1 uncultured Arenicella sp.
CATGGACGGAGACCTACGGAGGTTGCTACATGCTCATTAATTTGCAAAAACAAAACGAGTCGATTGTCATCACGCTAGACGATGGTGGGGACATCGAGTTCACTCAGGAAGATTTAGCGAGCATCGGGATAGATGCAGATAAGGCTATTGAAGTAATCAAAAGTGAGCTTCTGGAGAGATTTGTTTAAACCGATTGGTATCAATCGAAACGATGCCTCATGCCCAACATACGCCCAATATTGATATGCGTTAAAAACACCTCATCATCCTTGATGTCGGTAACTTTTTGATAAATAGGTGTTTAAATGGTGGGCCTACTTGGACTCGAACCAAGGACCAATGGATTATGAGTCCACTGCTCTAACCAACTGAGCTATAGGCCCAATTCAAAAAATTGGACGGCGCTGCTATTCGACTTCCGATAGCAGCGCGCAATAATACTAAATTAGTTTTGTTCTAGGAAGCTTTTTAAGTGTTCTGAGCGAGATGGATGACGTAATTTACGTAATGCCTTCGCTTCGATTTGACGAATTCGCTCACGCGTCACATCAAACTGCTTACCGACTTCTTCGAGAGTGTGGTCGGTGTTCATGCCGATACCAAAACGCATACGTAACACTTTCGCTTCACGCGGCGTTAGGCTCTCTAAAATGTCAGTGGTTGCGTGCAATAGGCCTGACGTAGTTGCCGCATCCATGGGTGCTTCAACGTTCTTGTCTTCGATGAAATCGCCTAGGCTTGAGTCTTCGTCATCACCAATAGGGGTTTCCATAGAAATAGGCTCTTTGGCAATTTTAAGCACCTTGCGAACCTTGTCTTCAGGCATTTCCATTTTCTCAGCTAGCTCTTCAGGTAAGGCTTCTCGGCCTTTCTCTTGTAGAATCTGGCGTGAGATACGGTTCAGCTTGTTGATCGTTTCAATCATGTGCACCGGTATACGAATGGTGCGTGCTTGGTCGGCGATAGAACGCGTAATTGCCTGGCGAATCCACCACGTAGCATAGGTTGAGAACTTATAACCACGGCGGTATTCAAATTTGTCTACAGCTTTCATTAAGCCGATATTGCCTTCTTGGATTAGATCTAAGAATTGTAGGCCACGGTTGGTGTACTTTTTGGCGATGGAGATAACTAAGCGTAAGTTTGCTTCAACCATTTCCTTTTTAGCCCGGCGAGCTTTCGCTTCACCAATCGACATGCGGCGGTTGATATCTTTCACTTCTTCGATTGGAATACCGAGGGCATCCACTATTCGCTTCAACTTGGCTTGCGACATGATGATCAGGGCGTGTTGATCTTCGACTGCTTCTTTGTCTTTAGCTAAATTCAAAAGCGTGTCGTACAAGCCTTCGTCGGTTTCATTATCGACAAACAGCTTGATGAAATCCTTACGCGAAATACCTGCTTCGTTAACAGCGATATCCATGATTGCTTTTTCATGAGAGCGAACCGTTTCAACTTGAAACCGGATGCCTTCCCAAAGCGCTTCAATGATTTTTGGTACGAATTTGATCTCCATGATGCCTTCGATCAATTCTGCTTGAATAGCGCGAGCTTGTTTGCTGTCGAACCCGTGGGTGACTAGTGCTTTGCCGTGACGCATATGAAGTTTGGCCATCGATTTAAAGCGCTCAATGGCCTCGTCCATATCTGGCCCAGTATCAACTGGTTTTTCGTCTTCTTCTTCGTCATCGTCTTCTTCTTTTTTCTTCGCAGCTGAACCCGACTGAACCGGGTTTAGATCAATGCCTGCATTGGGGTCGATGAACGCAACCAAAAGATCGGTTAAGCGCATTTTTTCGGCTTTAATATTGCTAAAGAAGTCCAAAATTGTTTGGATTGCAGAAGGGCATGCAGCCATCGCAACTGTTGATTGACGTATGCCGTCTTCAATGCGCTGGGCTAAGTTAATTTCATCTGCTCGTGTTAGCAGATCCACCGTGCCCATTTCTCGCATATACATACGAACTGGATCGGTGGTGCGCCCGAACTCACTTTCTACCGCAGTAGCAAGAACAGCATCGGTGTTGTCATCATCATCTTCAGCTTCTTTCTCATTTTGTGCTTTTAGCAACAATGAGTCTGCATCGGGCACGCTATCGAATACGTCAATACCCATGTCATTGATCATGTTGACGACTGACTCAATTTGGTCGGTATCGTTCATGTCTTCAGGAAGATGGTCGTTGATTTCTCGATAGGTCAAAAAGCCTTGCTCTTTGCCTTTGATAATCAGTCTTTTAAGTTCGGTTTTTTTACTACTTGAATCCATTAAAGGAACCTCACATTGACGCTTGCCGGGCAATTAAAATGCATGGCAATTACATCAATAATATGAAAAGGGATTTTGAGACGGTTTAACCGTCAATTTTATAACAAAACAATCAGAAATGCGCTTTATTTACGCAATTATTATAGTGATTCGCTTATTTTTAGCCAGTTTAAAGTGGTGTCGTAACGCTGTTTTTCAAGTAACGGTGGACCATTTACGGGTTTTAATAATTAATCTAGTGATTCCATCATTCTATCGGTAGCTATCACGAATGAATAGCGAGAGAACGTTTTTGCGCTCAGCTTCTTCAGCGTTCAGCGTAGAGACTTTTTGTTTATTGTTTAGACTCGCTAATTCGTTGGTGGCAGCCGTTAATTTGACCTCTTTATGGACTTCTATAATTTTCTTATTATTTGCTTTAATAAGAGAGACTGCTTCCTCGTCACTAAGGCTTTCCATATTGTGGTGCTGATGATTGGCTAGCTGCGAAAGTGTAGCAAAAAAAGTTTCGTCTCTATATCGCTCAAGCAGACTGGCCGTGGTTACCTGGTTGCCGATACAGGCATTCGCTAGGTCTTTAACCATCTGTATGCCTTTAATCTCTGCTTCGCTGATAGGCTCCAGAATAGAATACTCCTCTGCAAATTGTGGGTATTGCAGTATCAACGACAAAGCGCGCCGAATAGGGGTCATACTCGCCGCCGATTGAGCTGCTCTTTGGGTATTTCTTTGTGGCCGCTGACTACCGGCTGGGTTTTGAGGCTTTCCAGCAATATCTTGCGGGTTGGCCTGGGTAAGCAGGGCGATGCGCTCGATGATTAGCGAGCGTAAAATGCCTTTTGGCATCTGTTGAATCATGGCTTTTGCTAGCTTTGCTAGTTTGGCGCGGCCGTCCAGTCGGTCGATGTCGGCTTTTTGCTTAAGTGTATCTATTAAAAATTCGGGTAGAGGCGTTGCTTCTTTGATGAGCTTCTCGAAACCCTCCTTAGCTACTTTTTTAACCATTGTGTCGGGGTCTTCGCCATCGGGCAAAAATAAGAAGCTAATCTGCAGTCCATCTTCTAGTAGCGGCAAGCAGGTCTCTAATGCTTTCCAACCGGCGGCTCTACCTGCTCTATCTCCATCGAAGCTAAATGTGACGTTAGGGGTGTGTCGAAATAAGCGCTGCAAGTGCATTGGGGTGGTGGCGGTACCAAGAGTTGCTACCGCGTTATTAATGCCCGCTTGCGCAAGGGCTACAACATCCATATAGCCTTCAACGACTAGTACGCCGTCTGCGTCTTTGATGCCACCACGAGCACTGAATAACCCATACAGTTCGGAGCCTTTATGAAAAATGGGTGTTTCGGGCGAGTTTAAGTACTTAGGTTCGTCGTCGCCTAATACACGACCACCAAAACCTACGGTACGACCTCGATGGTCTTCAATGGGGAACATGATTCGATGTCGAAATCGATCGTAGGTTCTCTTCTTTTCGTTTTGAGCCAGCATGCCAGTGTCGAGTAATGCTTTTTGTGCGGGCGCAGTGGCACCATGCTGCGACATTAGGTTGTCCCAGCCTTGCGGTGCGAAACCCATGCCAAAACGTTTGGCTATCTCACCACTTAAGCCGCGTTTTTTAAGATAGTCGATAGCCTCTTGTTTGTCACTATGCTGGCGCAACTGAGTTTGGTAGAAATCGCTCACCTGATCCATTAGCTTATATAAATCGATGCCCTCACTAACGGTTTGCTTCTTCTCATATGTCTGCGATTCTTCAGGAATTTCTAATCCTGCGCTACTGGCGAGTTTTTCAATCGCTTCGCGAAACTCCATATGGTCATAGTCCATCAAAAAGCTGATGGCACTGCCATTCACCCCACAACCAAAGCAGTGATAAAACTGTTTACTCGGGGATACGGTGAACGAAGGGGATTTCTCGCCATGAAAAGGGCAGTTTGCTTTGTAGTTAGCGCCAGCCTTTTTCAATGGCACATAACCATCAATCAAATCGACAATGTCGATTCGATTTAGCAGTTGATCAATGAAATGTTGGGGGATGCGGCCGGACATGTGGGTATTCTACCTTTGGGAGGTTGGTAACACTACTAAGTTCAGTACGCATATGACATTAGGTGTCTCCATTAAAATCGAGCGACCATCAAGTCTTTAAAAATTAACTCAGTGGTAGGCCTGCGATCCAATCATGTGCGCACCCAATCGTTTATTGGTATTCGCACGGCTAGGTTCAGGCTATGAAGTTGCTGAGTCAAGAGTGAAATAAATATTGTGACAGGGGTGCAAAAAGAGCTGATACAAACGGTGAAATCTTTGAGCGCTACTGAATAATATGCATTATTCGTGGAGTAACTCGTGTTGCAATCGCAAGCACAAATTTAACTAAACGTTGAAAATTAACTATTCAGTTGCTGTTTGATCAAGCCGCTGACTTTTCCCATATCAGCTTTGCCTTGTAATTGATTTTTTAATACACCCATCACCTTACCCATATCCCGCATGCTTGTTGCGCCGGTGCTGGCAATGGCGGCAGTGACTGCTGCGCCGACATCGTCGTCGCTCATTTGCTCAGGGAGGTAAACTTTTAGGTGGTCGACATGAACCTGTTCTTTTTGAACTAGGTCTGGTCGGTCGCCAGCAGCGAACTGGCTAATCGCGTCCTGCGACTGTTTTATTTGCTTTTGTAGAATTGCGAGAACTTCATCGTCGTCCAATTCAACTCGGTCATCCACTTCTTTGCGCTG
>CAWUWF010000107.1:0-3297 GCA_963925935.1 uncultured Arenicella sp.
GCATGATCGTAGAGCAAGGGTCGCACCGTAAACTGCTTAAAAAAGATGGCCACTACGCTGAGTTGCATCGCGCGCAAGTGAAAAAAGTGCAGCGCGGATTTTCCTTCTTAAGGCGATGAACCAAGGCCAAGGCTTGCATCAGTCTCTACAACGGCGTCTGTTAAAGAGCTGGACTAAGCCGGATGGTTTAACCCTTGCCTTATGGCCATTTTCGCTTTTGTATCGAGGCCTTTTCTTGGTTAAAAAAACCAGCTACCAAATCGGCTTAGCCAAATCATATCGTGCACGCGTGCCGGTGGTGGTAGTGGGTAATATTACTGTTGGTGGTACCGGCAAAACCCCTTTAGTTGTTTATTTAATCGAGTTACTGCGCGAGTATGGCTATCGCCCAGGGGTGATTAGTCGGGGTTACGCGGGTGAGTCGAGCAGCTATCCAGTGAGCGTAAAAAATGATACGGCGGTTGCTATTTGCGGTGATGAGCCAGCAATGATTGTGCAACGTACCAATGTGCCTATGGTGATCGGTCCTAATAGGCGTGATGATATCGAAGTGCTTTTAAATGATTTTGATGTCGATATTGTGATTAGCGATGATGGCTTGCAGCATTTTGAGCTGCAGCGAGATATTGAGATCTGCCTGCACGATGCAACCAGTATTCAGGAAAACACTCATTTACTGCCCGCTGGGCCCTATCGTGAATCTAAATCAAAATTAGATGTCTTTGATTTGTTGGTACACCATGTCAACGCCGATAGCTTGACCGACAAGCCTTATTCTATGAATCTGGTGCCTCAGAGTATTCAGGCCGTATGCAACACCAATACAACGAGCTTTGATGCCAGTAATGGGGTTCACGCGGTTGCGGGGATCGGCAACCCACAGCGCTTTTTCGATACCTGTCATGAAATGGGCTGGAACATTACCCCGCATGCATTTGACGACCACCATGCCTTCGTCGCCAGCGACTTCCAATTCGAGGACCATCTGCCGATAGTGATGACCCAGAAAGATGCTGTTAAGTGTCAAGAATTTAACAACAATAGGCTCTGGTATTTGCCGGTCGATGTTAATATAAGTAAGGAGTTTTCACGGCGCTTTAAAGTGTTGTTAGAACGCATTCATCAACCAGCGAACAGAATTTGAATATGCTAGATCCCAAATTGCTCGAAATACTTGTCTGCCCCGTGACCAAAGGGCCGCTCACTTTTGATAAAGAAAATAATGAATTGATTTCTAAGTCGGCAAAGCTTGCCTATCCAGTGCAGGACGGGATACCCGTTCTGTTGGAAGATCAAGCACGTGAATTGGATTTGGACTAAGGCTGCTTGCTTTAGGTTTACTCCCCATACGCTATGAACTTTACAGTCATTATACCTTCACGCTACGCATCAACACGACTGCCAGCTAAGGCCCTAGCCGATATTGGCGGCAGGCCGTTGATTGCGCACGTGGTCGACCGAGCAAACGAATCGAGCGCGTCTAGAGTAATCGTAGCTACTGATGACCAGCGTATTGCTGATGCTCTGAACAGCAGCCATTGTGAAGTGTGCCTGACCCGCGAAGATCATATTTCTGGCAGTGATCGCTTAGCCGAAGTGGTTAATACGCTTGCAATTAATGACGACGAAATCATTGTTAATGTGCAAGGCGATGAGCCGGCTATCCCCGCGCGCTTAATCAACGAAGTAGCAACAAGCTTGGGTCAAGCGCCACAAGCGGTGATGTCTACCGCAGCTCATAGAATAAAGACTGTCGCTGACTTCAATAATCCCAATGTTGTTAAAGTGGTGTTTGATCAATCAGGTTGTGCACTGTATTTCTCACGTTCGCCAATTCCCTATTCTAAGGTTAGCAGCGAGATTGGAGCCGACGCATGGCACCATATTGGCATTTATGCGTATCGCGCAGAGTTCTTAAAGCGCTACCATACACTCACCGCCAGTAAATTAGAGCTGGCCGAAAGCCTTGAGCAATTGCGCGTAATGGACAACGGCGAAAGCATTATGGTGCATCGCATTGACTACCCGGCAGGAGTGGGTGTCGACACCGCCGAAGATTTAGCGGTCGCTCGGGAATTGCTTGCAGCTAGGCCAAATAAAGTCGATCAGCGCGAGGGCTAACAATGCCAAGCAGCGCTAATAAAACAAAAATAATGTTTGTCTGCATGGGGAATATTTGTCGTTCTCCGACGGCCCATGCTGTGATGCAAAATCTATTAGACTCTCGAGGCCTAAATCAACAGATTAGCGTGCAGTCATCAGGCACTCATGCTTACCATGTTGGCGAAAAGTTAGACGCTCGTTCGTGCCAACTAGCACGTAGCAAAAACATCGATATGGAGTTCATTAGGGCTCAGAAAATTTCTATTAATGACTATGATGAGTTTGACTACATTCTAGCCATGGACGACGATAATCTGAAATTAGTAAACGATTATGCGCCCGATCATTACACCGCAGAGATTGCTTTGTTTTTGGATTATGCTGTTCAGGCAGGCCTGACTGAGCAACGCATAGTGCCTGACCCGTATTACGGTGGTGATGATGGTTTTGAAAACGTATTTGAGTTAGTCGATGTGGGCTGCGTGGCTTTGCTAGCCCATATTCAAGGCATGGCTAACCAGTGAACAGCAAGCCCAATCAAATTGAACGCATCGAAATCAGTATCACACAGCAAACACTGACTGCCATTATTTGCCAAGCACCGCCCCTGATTTACTCAGTTTCGACTGCCAGCAATGGCGTTGGGCAACAGTTTGGAAGTGAATGCACCCCTCTAGGGCAGCATCATGTTCAAGCCAAAATAGGAGCCGGTCATACGCCTAATACGGTGTTTATTGGTAGACGCGCTAGCGGTGAAATTTATACCGAGGAGCTGGCTGAACAGCAATCTAGCCGCGACTGGATTCTGAGCCGAATCTTGTGGTTGCGTGGCGACGAAGTTGGTCGCAACCGATTAGCGAAGGTAGATACAATGAGGCGGTTTATCTATATTCATGGAGCGCCTGATTCGCATGCGATGGGCATTCCTAGCTCCCACGGATGTATCAAAATGCGTAACCAAGACATAATTGAACTGTATGATCGGGTTGAGCCGGGCACCCCAGTTTCGATTCGGCTATAAGTTTTGATCTCCATAGTTTTCGTTTGTTCTCAATTTAATCCACACTAAATTCATTTAATCCAAATGCCTAATACTCAGACAGCTTCGAGCTCAACAGCAACACTTATGCCTTTAGGGCCAGTCATGTTGGATGTCACAGGGCTACAGTTAGACGACAGCGATCGACGGCGTCT
>CAWUWF010000108.1:0-6090 GCA_963925935.1 uncultured Arenicella sp.
TCACTCGGCAAATAGCATCTGTACTAGAAGATGTTAGACGCTTGGCTTTATAGAGACCTCAGCCACCAAACACCGGCGTTCACACCGCATAACTCGAAACAAACTCGTAGGAAGAATAGATAATGCCAGAGATAAAGATTCCTGATCTTGGTGGAGCCAGTGACGTAGAAGTTATTGACGTAATCGTTAGCGCGGGAGATTCGGTCGCCCTAGAAGACTCTTTGATTACGGTTGAAAGCGACAAAGCATCAATGGACGTGCCCTCCCCTTATCTGGGAACCATCACCGAAGTAATGATTAAAGTCGGTGACATCGTTAACGAGGGCGATGTAATAGCAATCATTGACAGCGAAGCGAGCGCCGCTAACAATAAAGCCTCATTAGAAATCAATCATCAGGCGCAAGCCGCAGTGCCCGCTAAAGCCGTAGGCAGCGCTGATCAACATGCGCCATTAGTTGTTATTGGATCTGGCCCTGGTGGTTATACAGCCGCTTTTAGAGCCGCTGATCTAGGCTTAAATGTAACCTTAATTGAAAGATATCAAGAGCTGGGTGGGGTATGCCTAAATGTAGGCTGTATACCGTCAAAAGCATTATTACATTCAGCCGCGGTAATATCTCAAGCCCGCGAAATGGAGCATCACGGCATCAGTTTTGGGAAACCCAAGATCGATGTAGACAAGTTGCGCGGCTTCAAAGAATCGGTGATTAGTAAACTCACTGAGGGTTTGGCCGGTATGGCCAAAGCTCGCAAAGTGAAGGTAATTAATGCCTATGCTAAGTTCACCTCGCCAACCACTCTTAGCCTAGAAGATTCGAATGGCAAATCCAGCAGCCTATCTTTTGATAAAGTAATTATTGCGGCAGGATCAAGGGTAACTGTATTGCCCATTTTTGAAAGTGATAGCCCTCGGGTGATCGATTCTACCGATGCACTTGCGCTCAAAGAGATACCAAAAACAATGTTGATCGTTGGTGGTGGAATCATTGGCCTCGAAATGGCCACGGTTTATGCTGAATTGGGCACAGAAGTGTCTATTGTAGAGTTTATGCCGCAAATCATACCCGGAGCCGACAAGGACTTAGTGGCTCCCTTACAGAGACGTATTAAGTCATTGCTCAAAACGATAATGACCAACACCAAGGTAGATAGCATTGAGCCCAGTAAAACTGAGGTCAAGGTAAACTTTAGTGCCGCCAATGGTGAAGAAGGTCCGGCTTCGCAGGCTTATGATTACGTCCTTATTGCAACTGGCCGGAGACCTAATGGCGATCTTATTGACGCTGCTATGGCAGGCGTCGAGGTAGACGAGCACGGCTTTATCGCTGTTGACAATCAAATGCAAACCAATGTCGCTAATATCTATGCAATTGGAGATTTAGTCGGCCAACCAATGTTGGCACACAAAGCAACTCATGAGGCGAAAGTCGCCGCCGAAGTCTGTGCTGGGCATAAGAGTGGTTTTGAAGCGACGGTAATTCCTTCTGTCGCCTATACCGACCCAGAAATCGCTTGGGTTGGCCTAACCGAGACCCAAGCCAAAAGCCAAGGCATTGAATATGAGAAGGGCAATTTTCCTTGGGCGGCTTCAGGTCGAGCAATTGGCAATGACCGTACCGAAGGCAAAACCAAGGTATTAATCGACCCAAAAACGCATCGAGTAATAGGCGGAGGGATTGTTGGTACTAATGCCGGCGACCTAATTACAGAAGTCGCTCTGGCTATTGAGATGGGCGCAGACGCCAGTGATATTAGTTTAACTATTCACCCCCATCCTACCCTGTCCGAAACCGTCGCTATGGCCGCTGAGGTCTATGAAGGAACTATTACAGATATCTATATCCCGAAAAAGAAATAAGCATCGGCACATCAAATGACAAGCTTATTTTGGTCAGTGATAGAGCCCAAAGTGAGCTTAGCGTGGTATATTTGCACTTTGAAATGTAAGAAAATTACGTATATCGGTGCGTCATTTCGCTTACTCTAATCATAAACGGCGTTGCCTGGCCCAAGCTCTGTATGCTCGACCAATCCAAATTACTCGAACTCAACCCTCAACTGGGTTTGCTCAACGATATCTACCAAGATACCAGCAATGTATTTCGGGAGTCGATGTTAAGCAATTACATTCAAATTGCTGTCACAGATGTGTTCAATGCAGCTAAAGACAAGTCATTATTTTCACTTGAAATTGAAACCAGACTACAGACTGATGAATTACGCATAGCCCTAGCAGCTAACCGTCATAATTACTTACTGTCCCTTAATCTCAAGGGGATAAACCATGTTTTAGATTTATCCGAAGACATGGGCGGTGTGGCGCACTTTTTATCAGACCATGTGAATACCATCGACGCAGTCAAAGTTGATTGTGGTCGAACTCGTCTGGCATTACAGCGTTGCGCGAATAAGCAGAATATTTGTCATATTTCACAAGACCTCGAAAAACTAGTGCTGCCGAGCAAGCATTACGATCTGATTGTAATCGCCGAGTTCGAAGCCTTAGGCTTGGAAAAAGACAATCAAATAACTCTGTTAGCCAAACTACAAGCGTCGCTCAGCGATTCGGGCGTGTTGATTCTTAATGTTCGCAATCGCGAACGTATCTCCAAATGGTTAGACTCGAGTAACGATCTGAACGCTGAGTCGATTCCCTTTCAGGACTTATACAGCACTGACGTCGAACATGAATTTGACCGCAAAGAATTACTCGACACGTTAGCCAGCGCTAATTTTTCGGCTATAGATTTCAACGCTACACTGTCTCAGGGTGATCGCTGTCAAAATCTATTTTCTGAAGACTATCTGTGCTCCAATCTGAATGCAAAAAACCATTACTATCGATTGGGTGCGATCGAAAACTCGCAAATAAACGAATATTTACTGTTCAAAAACCTTAGTGACAATCGCCAGCGTGTATTTGATCGAGCGTCTCGATTTATTGTTTTTGCCGGCTCTAGTACCCGTCACACTCGACGAGTTTATCATAATGATTTCAGCCACTACCCAGGCACCAGTCGTAAACCACAGTGGCGGGCGTTAACCGAACGCAGTAGATCGTCTGGCCAAGTTAGCAAAACCGCGGTGTATCCAGATTATGAAGTTACCGCCTCAGACGCTAATCTAACTGCAAAGGTAAGCCAGGATCTATCCCCGCAGGTTTTTCACAAGGGCCGGCTGTTGATCGAAGATTGGATCCAAGCTGTGCTTGAAAAAAATCACATGCAATTGCGTGAACTGATTGTCGAATATAGTGAGTACTTAGATGATTTAGCCAGACAAGATAACTTCACTACTATTGGCTACGACCTGTTACCGTTTAACATAGTGCTAAACGAGCGTGGTGGTGCTCGGCAATATCAGTTAATCGATACCGAGTGGCGTATCGAAGGTGATTTTGGCGCCGATTTTGTGGTGTTCAGAGCATTATTTTGGTTTGCCTTTGAGAACTGGGCATTACTGAAAGGCTTTGCCAAGCATAACAACATCTCATCTATTGGTGGCTTTGTGGTGCAGTACTTGCCTACAGTGACTCGAATTGAAGAACTGCACGAAATGGTTGCGCTAGAAGAGTCTTTACAGTCTCAGATAAGCAATGATTTTCGTGCAAAGTCTGTACAACATGCCCTATTCCAGTCTTTCGACGGCCAATCACAAAACCATAACACTGCACTTGAGTGTCAGGTATTGTGGGGTAATGAAGACGGCGTCATGGATCTTGAATCTGCTGTTTTTTGTGGGTGGGAAGCCAACGACGACATCCAAACCCTGAGCATCGACTTACCAAAATACAACGCTTCGAAACCCTTCCTGCGAATTGATCCGATTAATGGGCGCGGGGTATTTGCGATTAACTCATTGCAACTAGTCAATGCAAAGAACAAGCCTATTCATCAGTTTGAAAGCCTCGAAGCGGTAAAACAAAAAGCTGTCTGCAACAACACTAAGGTTACTGAAACTGGCTTTGTCGCGCTAAACTCGGATCCATATTTGGTTTTTGATCTGCAGTCTGTACCTGCAATAGAAACGACCACCAGCTTAGTAATAGAAATTTGCCTATTACATGATCAACATTATGATACCGCGCTCTGCACACTCAGTGGCGCTGTCGGCGATCAGAACCGTGCTTTGCTGCGCCAACAAAACACGCTAAATGAATACCGCTCAGAATTAGAGTTCACTAAACTCAGATTGACCGAGGCAATTGAACATAGAAGCGATTTAGACTCGATGTATCAAAAACTCGATGAGAAAAAACGACAGGAATTGAATACTCTGAATCTACGGGTGATTAATCTCAGCGACCAATTAAGCGCACAACTCGGTCGAAATCAAGAGATGGAAGCGTTTTTGATGAGCCGGCCCAGCACCCGAGTAAAACGGTTTGCGGCACGCACTTTGGCTCGTCTCAGCGGTAACACGGTCGATGTACAAGCAGTAGAGATACAGGCGCTAGAATCCAAGACAGTTGAAATTGAGGTCGATCCCAATGCATTTCCAGAAAGCGGTGAGCTATTAGGACAAAATACTGAGGATTACCAACTTTGGGTCAGAGAAAACAGCCTCAGTCAGCAAGAGATTGTTCAGATCAAACAGGAAATAGAAGATTTTAAATTGAAACCTGTTTTTTCAATACTAGTGCCTATTTACGATACAGATCCAGAATATCTGATCCCAATGATCCGTTCTGTTCAAGCGCAAATCTACCCGCATTGGCAGCTGTGCTTAGTCGATGACGCATCGCCCAAAGGCTATCTGAAGCGTATTTTAGAGCATGAAGCCGCGCAGGACAGTCGGATTTCAATTCAGTTAAATGATCATAACCAGGGAATCGCCCTAACCACCAACAACGCATTAGCTATGGCTGTCGGTGATTATATTGCCTTACTAGATCACGACGATGAGTTAAGCATTGATGCGCTTTATGAAAATGCCAAAGCGATCAATCAATATCCTGATCTTGGCTTGGCCTACAGCGACGAGGACAAAATGGACATGCAAGGCAATCGCCTAGAGCCCTACTTCAAACCTGATTACTCGCCAGACTTGCTCAACACCAATAACTACGTGTGCCATTTCACAGTCATTAAGAAGGAAATCGCTGATGAGATTGGTGGTTTTCAAGATGGTTTAGACGGCTCGCAAGATCATGACATTATTTTGCGTTCGATCCAAAAGTCCAAGCGTGTTGTGCACATTCCTAAAATTCTTTATCACTGGCGTAAAATTCCTGGCTCGACGGCGGTGTCCTATGACTCAAAATCATATGCCTGGGAAGCGGGTCGTAAAGCGATTGAACACTGTTTGAAAAAAAGTGAGCGAGGCGTCAGTGTCGAGTTCGGAACGCTTAAAGGAACCTATAGAGTGCGTCGTGAGATTATCGGCGACCCCTTAGTCAGTATTATTATCCCATTCAAAGACAAGCCTGAATTACTTGATTCCTGTCTTGAATCAATTCTCGATCGTTCGACCTATAAAAACTTTGAAATCATTGGGGTAAGCAACAATAGTGAAGACCCATTAACCTTTGAGCGCATGAAGCACTTTAGCGAGTTAGATTCACGTATCACCTTTGTTGAGAAAAACATACCTTTTAATTTTTCCGCGATCTGCAACTTCGGCGTAAGCCAAGCTAAGGGTGAGTATTCTCTGCTGCTCAACAATGATATTGAGATCATTACTCCGGGCTGGATAGAAAGCCTATTGGAATTCGCGCAACGCGATGACGTTGGCGCGGTCGGAGGGAAGTTATTATTCCCCGATGGACGTATTCAACATGCAGGTGTTGTAGCCGGCATGGTAGGCGCGGCGGGACATACGCATAAGTTTTTCCCTGGCAATCACATTGGCTACCATGGCCGACTGCATATGGTAAATAACGTCAGTGCCGTAACCGGTGCAATGTTGATGCTAAAAACTGCGAAATTCAAAGAGGTTGGTGGGCTGGACGAAGACCATTTGGCGGTCGCATACAACGATGTTGATCTATGCCTAAAGCTAATCGACAAGGGCTACCTGAACGTCTTTACGCCGCACTGTGTCGCGATTCATCATGAATCCATTAGCAGAGGCTACGAAGATACACAAGA
>CAWUWF010000109.1:0-15950 GCA_963925935.1 uncultured Arenicella sp.
CACGCTCTTTAGTAAAGAGCGTGTGTCTCCTAAGCCCTTAATATAAAGTCCATACAAATCACACCCAATGATCGGATGGCCAATTTCTAGGCTATGCACCCTTAGCTGATGGGTTCGACCCGTGTGGGGTGTAAATAAAACCCGCGTTGTCTTTACCCCAGTGACGCAGTCCTGCAGTCGTTCCAATACTCGATAATGGCTGACTGCTTCTTTGCCCGTGGTTACACACACTTTTTGATAAGGAAATTGCGCTTTAGTAAGCGGCGCATTGATCGTTCCCTGATCGTCGTCTAAATGACCAAATAAAATGGCGACATACTTTTTGACTATCGTACGCTCTTGAAACTGTTTTGTTAAATTTCCATTTACGTCTTTTTTCAAAGCCAAAAGCATCACCCCAGATGTTCCAAAATCCAGTCGATGGACCATGGTCGCTGTTGGAAAATCCTGTACCAATCGATGGTGCACTGAATCTTTATTCAAGGGGTTTTTGCCCGACAAACTTAATAATCCGCTAGGCTTATCAATCAATATCAAATGAGCGTCTTCATACAAGATTCGAATCTGCTGGTGGCACGGTGGGACGATGAAAGTGTCGGTGCTCATTTTCTGTCGATTGATTGTGTTCTATATTCGGGGCGCATCAATCTTACAATAATTAGTAACAAGGCGATATGTGTCGATATCACCGTGCAAGGCATAAAGCGCCGAGACACAATAGACAGTTGTGATAAAGAAATTAAGTTTTACATAAAAATTTATGTCAATAAAAAGCATCGCTTTGGTCATTATGGCTCCGGTCAAACTAGAGTTATATAATTGACTGCTATTTCTAATGTAGATTCGTTACACTGCGCCTGCATTTTTATATACCTTACTTTTTAATGAAACACGTAGGATTGGATTTCGGCACGGCGAACACGTCAGTGGCTATTAGTAGCGCGGGCCAAACAGATGTTCTAAATTTGGAAGGACAAAGCGGCTCTATACCGAGTACGCTTTTCTTTGATTTTGAGGATGGCACCACTGTCTTTGGTGAGGCAGCATTTGAACGTTACTACTTTGGCGACCGAGGTAGGTTTCTGCGCTCGTTTAAAAGCGCCTTAGGGACTTCGACCATTGATCACATCATTCGAATTAAGCTAAACACCTATAGCATCAAAGATATTATTGAGCAGTATATTGGAGAAGTGTTAAGTAGAGCCGAAACGAAACTTGACGCCAACATAAGCAACTTAGTGGTAGGCCGACCCGTTAGCTTCGTAGACGATAATCCAGAGGCGGACCGCATGGCTGAGGCTGCTCTGAGGGAGGTAGTAACTAAGCTAGGGGTCGATAATATTGAATTCCAACTGGAACCAATCGCGGCCGCGCTTAACTATGGTGTCACCGTTACTGGAGAAGAAACTGTTTTGGTTATCGATATCGGCGCTGGAACATCCGATTTTTCAGTGGTCAAATTTCAGTCTACGGGACGTGCTGAAAGTCTTGAATCCGAGGTTATTGCTAATTGCGGAATTCACATTGGCGGAAATGATTTTGATAAACTGATTGCACTGAATCGTGTCATGCCGTTTTTCGGTTATCAACAGCGATTCAAGCGCCGGCCGACGCTTGACACCCCAAATTCCTATTTTCACAATGCCTCATCCTGGCATCGAATAGACCTCTTATATGATCGCAAGGTGATAAACGGACTGAATGAGTTGATGCCACAAATGCAGCAACCGGAAACCTTTGGTCGTTTTATTAAACTGATTGAATCCCGTCAAATACATAAAGTTCTAGGTGCAGTCGAAAAAACAAAAAGGCAATTTACCAATCACAATGATGCTTTGATTAGTTTGCCATTTCTGCAAGAGGGGCTCGATATTGAAATGTCGAATGCTGATTTTCAAACATTAACTAACGCTATGTGTACTGATATTATCAGTACCGCCAATCAAGCCATTGCCGATGCTGGGTTACTTAAGCCTGATGTTGATACTGTTTATTTAACCGGCGGCAGTATGGGAATCCAGCATTTGTACAATATGGTTTTGATGGAATACCCACATTCCAAAATAATAGAAGGCGATCGCTCAACCGCGGTCGCTCGAGGTTTGGCTTTAGACGCGCAGCGAAAGTTTGCATAATCTATGTACAGTAGGTGCCTAACGAGGATACCCAATGACGACTAATTTTTGCCCTTGCAATAGTGATAAGTTATTCAAGTCTTGCTGCGAGCCATTATTACTGGGCAAAATACTTGCAAAAACGCCAGCGCAGTTAATGCGATCTCGATACAGTGCGTATGCCCTAGGCGGGCATGGAGCGTACCTACTTGAAACTTGGTTGCCGAGTACGGCGGCCGGGTTAGACTCGGTGAGTCTGTCTGTTCGGTCTATCGACTGGGTACGATTGAGTATAGTAAGTAAATCGCAGCAAGGTGAGTCCGGCTTTGTCAAATTCAAGGCTGTTTATCGTGATGAATTCGGAGAATCTGCTGTTCATCATGAGAAGTCAGTGTTCAGCCGAATCAATGGGTGCTGGTTCTACGCAGGCGAAAAAGCCGGCTAACCGTAGTCTGCTTTGTTGACAGCACCCCACCATCAGTTTTATCAAACAGATTAAAGCCCTAGCGCCTTTTGATGTCTTGTGTATCGCTAAGGAGCTCACTAATAGGGATAGCCATAAAATCATATTAAGTTTGATATGCCTAATTCGGACTCAGAGTTTTACCCGCTGTATTTTCACCCAATAGCGTAGAATCATATTTGAAAGGTAAGCGACTAGAATAGGTCTTGAAGAATGCCGCTTGTAGAACAGAATGGTGAGTTAAATGTATAAATTTTTTGAAAGTCTAGTTCCCCCATTTCCTAAAGAGGAAATTGTCCAGCCGCCAGCATCGCTGACTAAATTCGTTTGGCATTATGCTAAGCCGTTCCGCTTTCTATTGATTTGTTTAGTAGTAACGTCGGCAATAATTTCGGGCATTGAGGTTTATATGTTCAGCGCCATCGGTCAAATGATTGACTGGATGCAAGCGAGTGATACCGCTACCTTCTTCGCTGTTCATGGTGCTCAGCTATTGCTTATGGCGGGGTTTATTATCGTTGTCTGGCCGCTCATCAGTTTTATTGATTCGTGTTTGGAACATCAAGGGATGATGGGCAATTTTGCAATGCAGATCCGTTGGCGAGCACATCGCTATTTGTTGCGCCAATCAAGCAGCTTTTACGCCAATGATTTTGCCGGCCGAATATCCACCAAGGTGATGCAAACCGCCTTGAGCGTACGCGATTCGATTGTCAGCTTGAATGGACTAGTGGTGTATGTGGTGGTTTATTTTTCCAGCGCGCTGGTGATTTTCGTGAGCAATGATGTCCGCTTAGCAACACCGTTATTGTTATGGATGATCGCGTATATGGGCGTAATGCGCTTCTTTTTGCCAAAACTAAAGAAAGTTTCGACTGAGCAATCAGATGCTCGATCGGTGATGACCGGTAGAGTTGTAGACGCTTATTCAAATATTCAGACAGTAAAACTATTCTCGTCTAATAATATCGAGGAAGACTATGCAAGAAACAGTATGCAGCGAATGTTAAGCAGTGTTTACGACCAAATGCGCTTAGTAACTTCTCTCAATCTGACCTTGACCTTGCTCAACGCATTGTTGATTTGTGGGACTATGGGGTTTGGGCTATGGCTATGGTCGCAATCTATCGTTTCTACAGGTGCTATGGCAGTCGCTGGTGCGTTGACATTAAGGCTTCAGGCAATGAGTCAATGGTTCATTTGGGAGCTAGCAAGACTATTTGAGGCTATTGGAACCACTCAGGACGGTATGCACACCTTATCGCAACAACAGTCGGTAGTGGACGTGCCAGACGCTAAGGCGCTTGAAGTAACACGAGGTGCTGTTCAATATAGTGAAGTAGATTTTCATTATGGTAAGGCTGGCGGAGTTATTGGTGGATTTTCTCTAACAATTAAACCCGGCGAGCGAATTGGCTTGGTGGGCCGCTCGGGTGCCGGCAAGTCGACTCTTGTGAATCTCCTGCTAAGAATGTATGACCTTGAAGGTGGAAAACTTCTAATCGACCAGCAGAATATTGCCGAGGTAACCCAAGAGAGTTTGCGCAAAAATATAGGGGTTGTGACCCAAGACACTTCTCTGTTACACAGAACTATTCGCGAAAATATAGCTTACGGCCGGCCGGACGCTAGCGAACAAAAAATAATTCAGGCGGTGAAACTGGCAAAAGCGGATGAGTTCGTAGACGAACTAGTCGACAACGAAGGTAACAGAGGCTTAGATGCCAAGGTGGGTGAGCGCGGCGTAAAGTTATCAGGCGGGCAGCGTCAGCGTATTGCGATAGCCCGAGTCATCTTAAAAAATGCACCAATTCTGGCCCTAGATGAAGCAACGTCGGCCTTAGACTCAGAAGTAGAAGCGGCGATTCAAGAGCAACTAGACGCTTTGATGGTAGGCAAGACGGTGATCGCCATCGCACATCGCCTGTCAACTATCGCTAAAATGGATAGATTGGTTGTGCTCGACAAAGGCAAAATCAAGGAACAAGGTACGCACGCTGAATTAGTCGCTGCCAAAGGGATCTACGCCCAGCTTTGGGCGCGCCAATCGGGCGGGTTCATTGGTGGTGACTAAGCACTTTAAGTGGATAGTAATTCTTAGGCCAACAAATCTGGAATTAGATTGCTTTCGATTCTAGCAATCGAGTCTTTTAATTTTAGCTTTTGCTTCTTTAGACGACTGACCTCTAGTTGATTAAGCTGTAGTTTATCAGCCAGTTCTTCAATCGAAATGTCCAAGGAGCGATGTTCCTGCTTTAGTTCAGCAAGCTCTTGAAGCCAAAGTTGTCGGTCATCCTGAATTACATTCATCTTCTTGTTATAGTACAAAAAGACAGCGCGCGCGAGTTGCTTGTAAGTAATTCGGTTATTTTCGTTATTTATTTATTGGTCAAATAGGGCATAAATATCGTGCCCTAATTCAATCATATGCAATATTTGTATTCTCGACTCGTTGAAGACTCAAAATGGTATTCGGAAAAACATCCTGCTGTGACCGCTATTGCAGAGGGCTGGCGGAACTGGCTGTATAGCCGTGCATCGTTAACAGTGCGTTTAATCGCATTTAGTGGCGATCACTTTGAAGTGCGAGTGTTGTCTCAACGCTGGGGTAAGCCACTTTTGCATGAGGCCAACATGCTAAATATTCCGATCCATCTAGCGGTTCGGGTTCGAGAGGTGGAATTGTATTGTAATGGCGTGCCAATGGTCTTTGCGCGTAGTGTTATGCCGCTGGAGGTTTTTTTAGATCAACGTCATGTGTTGGCAAATATAGGGACTAGGCCGCTAGGGCACTTGCTGTTCAAGGATGGGCAGATGAGGGCCAGGAAGCGTAGCGTCAGCCTATACCAAGCTGAGCGAGGCTCAGTTATCTACGGACGCAGCACGCCGTATCGCTATGCACAGAAAGAGATTTTGGTTAGTGAGTTTTTTATTAATCCAAGCCTAATTTCGTGACTGAAGCTCTATTCTACAAAGTCGCCAAGCCAACCAAAAGAGTGATCGCGACGCCCACCCCAAGTAGCGTGCCATAGCTGATCCCCAGGCCGATAAACTTCAATGTCGTGAAGAATCTTCCCTGTCCGTAAACCCGTTTCATACTGATCCACAGATAGGTCGGCATCCATATAGACACAACAATAGTCAGGCCTCCTGCAATACTGGGAAAGCCGCGTAAACTGATTTCAGCGAGGGTGTAAAACAGCAGTGTTAGATAAACAAAACAGTGATTGTGCACCGCGTAGATAAAGTGCTCAGTGTAATAAACGCCCCTGAACATGTATAAGATCTTTAGTAATAGCGCGAATAATGGCAGTAGGCAAAATATTATCGGTGGTGCGATTTGTAAAAACGTTGCAACCAACTGCCCACTGCCCTGATCTGCTAATACAACTGCTTTTTTAATCTGGGCCTGCAAAAGCGCCTTTATCTTGGTTTCCTTTTCTTGTGAAATTGAGGCTAACCCCATATCAAAATCGCCATCAGCAAAACTTTTGTCGATGTTGGCAAGGGTTTGGTCTAAGTCGCTTGGTTGGTTGCTATCAATCTGGGTTTGACCTGGTGGTAAATCTACGCCGCTACTTTGTTTAGGCTCTATTGTTTGGCCGGCTTGGGCTGTGGTTTCTGACTGAACCTCCACCGCGAGAGCATTGACGGTCAACGGCGGCGAGAAAAAATTAACAATCGACAGCATTAGAAAAAATGAAATACTGGTAATGAAATAGAGTCGAACCGGTTGTACGTAGCTAACCCGCCTACCCCTAAGATACTCGTTTGTTAAAAAGCCTGGCCGAAAGAGAATGGCAACCAAGGTCTTCCACATGCGAGAATTTAAACTAAAAACATCGTCTAAAGCTTCATTAACCAGGGCCAGAAAAAAACGCCGGATGTCTTTCTGTATTTGTCCGCAATTCGAACAATATTGGCCAGAGACTGGAGTACCGCAATTTGGGCAGTGTGTTGTCATGATTTCGTTAAGTATGTTAATTCTTATGCTCTAAATCTAACATAAGTAAATCGTTAGGGCTGGACTGGGGTTATAATACAGGACTAATTTCTCAGTCTGTTTGCCTCCATGTTGATTCGATCTTTCATTGCAATACCCGTTCCGCGCGAAATGGCCAATGTCTTGGGCGATGTAGCCGCGCAGATGGGCTACCAAGACAAAAGCAATGCGGTCCGCTGGGTAGACCAAGCGAATTACCATATTACATTGGCCTTCTTAGGCCAACAAGATGAACACGATTTAGAAAATTTGGCCGAACAATTAGATCACTATATACCGCAAACTTCGTTCGAAATTTCAGTCAGCCACTTGAGTCCCTTCCCCGAAAGTAAACCTAAGTTGATCGCCGCAATGGTGAACAAATCCGAACCATTAATCGATTTACATAAACAAGTGACGTCTGCGTTATTGGCTAGTCCAATTATTCCAGATAAGCGGCGTTTCATGCCGCACATTACTTTGGGTCGTTACCGACATACGAAAAAGCCGTTCATGGGTGCAATGCCTACTGTGATAGAGGCGGCTGGCGAACTTAATGAAGTGACCGTGTTTGAGAGTACGTTGACCGCCACAGGCGCTGAATACGAAGCGATGTTCCGATTTCCTCTCGACCCCTTTGAATTTGAGCCTGAACTCGATTGGGAAGATAATTCATGACCGCAAAGCAAAGAATAGAGGTGAACCGTGATGAAGTTTGATCTGCATTGCCATTCGCATTTCTCCGATGGCGCGCTTAGTCCTGCAGACTTGCTACAATTAGCGCACGACAATGACATCACCCATTTGGCGTTAACTGACCACGATACGATAAACGGATTAGACCAAGCTCAGCATGCCGCCGATCAACTAGATATCACTCTAATTAAGGGTTTAGAGTTATCTTGTTCATGGAATGGGCAATTGTTACACGTGGTTGGCCTGGGTGTTGATCCTCTAAACTCAATATTGTTAGCGGGCATTGCGCAAAATACACGCTTACGAACCGAGAGGTCACTGGCCATGATCGAAGATTTCGAGCGCCACGGCATTGCGTTAGCGCAAGAGGTCGCAGGGCTACTAGAGGGTGCTGTACCGACCCGACCGCATTTTGCCCAAGCTCTGATTAACCTAGGTTATGCAAAGAACAAAAATCAGGCCTTTAAGCGTTACTTGGTTCGAGGTAAACCCGGTTTTATACCGATGCAATGGCCAGACCTGGAAGAGGTTGGTTCATGGATTTGCGATGCCGGAGGCGTGGGTGTACTAGCTCACCCTTTGCGCTATAAGTTCACTCGTACAAAACTGCGAAAGTTAATCGGTGATATGCAGCAGGTTGGAATCAACGGTATAGAAGTGTCGAATGCCAATACAGATCAACAACAAGTTGATGGTTTGGCTACTTTAGCGGTGCAACATGACTTGTTAGCTTCAATAGGATCTGACTTTCACTCGCTGGATCAGCCATGGGCTAGACTCGGTGGGGCCAAAGATTTACCTGCGCACCTAACGCCCGTTTGGAGCGAGTTGGGCTTCTAAGGCTCTTTAATTGCAAGCCGATGCCTTGCTCCAAATTGACAATTAATGACGACTATTGAAGAATTAAAAAATGCTTGAAAACGACCAGTCCCCAGCCATAGACGATACAACGGTTTACTTAAAAGACTACGCAGAGCCTGATTTTTCGATCGCCAAAATCGCTCTTGATTTTCAGCTCGGTAGTAACACCACGGTGGTGACCGCCGATATGGAGTTTGCCAAAACTTCAGGCCATCAAAGAGCATTAGTGCTTGATGGTGAAACGTTTAAGTTGCTGTCCCTCAAGTTGGATGGTGTTGACATGCAAGCGAGCGATTACCTAGTCAGTGAGAAAACCTTACGCATTGAACAAGTGCCAGACACCTTTAAGCTTACGGTGGTGACTGAGTTACAGCCGCATTTGAATACCCAGTTATCTGGCCTGTATCAATCTAGTGGTAATTTTTGTACCCAATGTGAAGCTGAAGGTTTTCGCCGAATCACCTATTTTCTAGATAGGCCAGACGTTTTAAGTGAGTATGAAGTTAGCCTCACGGCCGATAAAAAAACATGCCCCGTGCTGCTGTCAAATGGAAACCCTGTTGCCTGTGGTAGCAATAGTGACGGAACGCATTGGCACCGTTGGCATGATCCGCACCCAAAGGCTTGTTATTTATTTGCATTGGTCGCCGGCGATTTGGAAAAAATAAGTGATGAGTTTATCACCATGTCCGATAAGCCGATTGCATTGAATATATATACCCAAGCATACAATATTGAAAAGTGTGACCATGCGATGCAATCACTCAAAAACTCCATGGCGTGGGATCAACAAGTTTACGGCTGTGAGTATGATTTAGATGTGTACAACGTTGTTGCCGTGGACGATTTCAACATGGGGGCGATGGAAAACAAAGGCTTAAATATTTTCAATTCTAAATATGTATTAGCCAATCAACAGACAGCTACTGATACTGACTACCAAGGTATTGAGAGTGTTATTGGACACGAGTATTTTCATAATTGGTCGGGCAACAGAGTTACCTGCCGAGATTGGTTTCAGCTCAGCTTGAAAGAAGGTTTTACGGTTTTTCGTGATCAAGAATTCAGCGCCGACATGGGCTCGCGTGCGGTAAAACGGATCCGCGATGTACAAATGTTGCGAAGTCATCAATTCAAAGAAGATGCTGGCCCTATGGCGCATCCAATTCGGCCAGAATCGTATCAAGAGATTAATAATTTCTACACCGTCACTATTTACGAAAAAGGTGCCGAAGTGATTCGCATGATGCATGCCCTAGTGGGCGCCGAAGGTTTTCGCAAAGGTACTGATCTCTATTTCAGTCGCTACGACGGTCAGGCAGTCACCACCGAAGACTTTGTACAATGCATGGAAAAAGCTAATGATGTCGATCTTAGCCAATTTCGATTATGGTATTCACAAGCCGGAACGCCTGAGGTTAAAGTAGAACAAGAGTTTGATCCAAATCGAGGTTTGTTAACTCTTCGACTACAACAAAGTTGCCCTGCTACTCCCGGCCAAACCGAGAAGCTGCCAATGCAAATACCCATTGCGATGGCCCTATTCGATCAGCAAGGAGCTAAACTAGAGGAGCGCACTTTGTTGATGACGCAGGCCACTCAAAGTTTCGATTTTGAGGATTTAGTCAATCGGCCTACCGTTTCCTTGTTGCGTAACTTTTCTGCACCGATCAAGCTTTTTTTCGATCAAAGTGACGACGATCTCGCGCTGCTAATTGCGCATGATGACAATGGCTTCACCCGTTGGGAAGCCGTGCAACGCTTAAGCCTTAATCTCCTGCTGCCGGCTATTACAGAACAGACCAATTCATTGGATGAGCAATCCTACCAACGATTGTTAACTGCATTAACTGCGCTCTTAGACAATGAGCCGGAAGACAAAGCAATTTTGGCCGAGATGCTCAAATTGCCCAATACCAGTTATATTGCGGAACAATGCTCGCCGATTGATCCGCAACAAGTGGCAGACGTGAAAGACCAAGTCGCCCGTCGCCTGGCCAATGATCTAGAGGAAAAACTGATCTCCCTCTACACGCAGAATAGCGTGCGACTGAATTTTTCATTGGAAGCACAGGCGATGTCTGAACGCATGCTGAAAAACACGGTTCTAGGGATGTTAGTGACAACCGAAAAAGCGCAGCACTATGAACTGGCGAGCAATCAATACCGCGATGCTAATAATATGACAGATCGGCTGGCGGCATTTGCTGCTCTTTTGCATAGCGATTATCCCGATAAACAAGAAATCATTGCAGACTTTTATGGCGTTTGGCAAAACGATACTTTGGTGCTGGATAAATGGTTCGCCATGCAAGCCACCATTCCAGAAGTAGCGGTATTAGCCAGCGTTCATAGCCTGATGGAACATAAGTCGTTCTCAATACACAATCCGAATAAGGTTCGCTCACTAATTGGGGCATTTACTGCTAATACCCGTGCCTTCCATCGCGTTGATGGCGCAGGCTATGCATTATTGGCAGATATTATTATTCAATTAAACTCAATCAATCCGCAAATTGGCTCAAGACTGGCCGGCACGTTTAACAACTGGAAGGCCTACGCCGAGCCCTATTCAAGCAATATGAAAACTCAGTTGCAACGAATCAATAGCATCGACGATTTGAGCAAAGATATTTCAGAGATAGTGACTAAGGCGTTAGCTTAGGTTTAGCCGACTCCTATCGTCATCACAAGGTCAATGGGGTGTTGAGGATGGCCTGTTGTGGGGAGTGTCAGCAGTGCTAAGCAATCAAGATAAAGCACATTGTGCTAATCAACACCGACAAGATCAAATTTAGACCTAGGCCCTCTCGCATCATTTGCTTTACCGTTACATGTTCTGTTGCGTAAGCAATAGCATTGGGCGCAGTTGCTACTGGCAGCATGAAAGCGCAAGACGCTGAGATGGCGGCGGGGATCATTAATAATTCAGGTGCCAAGCCCGTCGCTGTTGCCGCGGCAGCTAAGATTGGAATTAGTAGAGTGGCCGTTGCGACATTTGAGTTTAGCTCGGTCATAAACGTTATCAAAAGACAAATCAGTAGTATTAGAAGAAAAATTGGCAGGCCACCAATCATGCCGCTCAACGACACTCCAATTAGTTCCGCGAGGCCACTTTCGAAAAAGGCTTTAGCAATGGTGATACCAGCACCAAACATCAACAACACGCCCCACGGTATTTTCACTGCGCTTGGCCAGTCGAGTAGACCATTGCCGTCTTTAGCTCGCACAATGAACATTAACGCAGCGCCCAACAAGGCAACACTCGAATCGCCAATACCGTCCACGCCAATCATTGTTGTCCACCCACCAAAGGGCTCAGTACGAAAAATCCATAATGAAACGATGAAAGCGAACACGCCGACAACTCGTTTTTGATCGACAGTCCATGCTTCTTTGGGCGGTAATGTGACTTCGCAAAGGCCAGTTACGTTGCGGGTTAACCATAGCCACGCGACGGGTATTGCAAGTACCGCAATTGGAAAACCAATCTTTAGCCAGGCAAGAAAACCAAATCCCTTGCCAAAGGCTTGTTCATAAATACCCGCGAAAATAACATTGGTAGGTGTTCCAATTAGGGTTGCGATGCCGCCGATTGAACAGGCATAGGCAATCGATAATATAAGCGGCACTGTCATTTTTGGATTATTAATCTGTGCCAAGGATGCCAATGCAATTGGCATTAACATCAAACAGGTTGCGGTGTTGCTTACCCACATGGACAACAAAGCCGCTGCTAACATAAAGGCGAAAACTAGTTGTTTATTACTTTTACTGCCAACCTTTCTCAAGATAAGCATCGCGAACTGTTCATGTGCGCCGGACTTCTCTAAGGCCTTGGCCATAATAAAGCCACCCATTAATAATAATATGATATGCGAGCCAAAACCTGCCGCTGCCTCTTTGTGGCTGATCACGCCAAACAAGGGAAACGCCGCGAATGGAATCAAAGATGTAGCCGGAATAGGTAAGGCTTCGGTCGCCCACCACCACGCGGTCAATAAGGTGATAGCCGCGGTAATGGCGGCAGGGTATGCGATATCATTTGTACGCATTAAGAAAAACAAGGCGACCGATAATAAGGGCCCAAGCCATAGTTGTTTACTTTTCATTGTTAATTTTCTTTTGTTTGCGGCATTGAGCTTATTGTTCTGACCATTATACATGTGCTGCGAGCACAACTGACCAAGTTACAAAGGCGAGCGTCTAAGCTTTAGGCCGCTATCATCTCAATTTTTCTTGAAATAATTAACGGACCGATCTTGGAACTAAGGCCTTGATCTAAAGCCGGTTTTTATTCGCATTTTCTCGAAGATTCACATAAACTGACACATGACTATTTTTTTGGTTGAAAAGATAGGGTTTTCCGAAGCGTCAATATCTTATTTTAAAGATAAGGTGTTGGTTAATGCTAATTATTTTGTGGGAGGCTTGCTAGTGTTAAATTTATTAGGCGCTCTCGATAGCGCATTTAATAGCGTAGCAAAAAGCGCAATTATAATATTCATGGTCGCCAATGCGGCTTTGGTGCCAGTGGCGTACGCGCAGCAATTATCACCCCAGAAAATGGCGGCGGTGATTGCCACTATCAATAATATCTTACTGTTAGATCAAGATACACCGACCCCGATACCATCTGGAATGGCGATAGAACTTGCGATAGGTGATTTAGCCAATGGGCCCTATACAGTTACCAATCAGCAGAAAATATTTGGCCAATTCCCTCTTCAGGAACAAGGAATAGAGTTTTGTTTTGATGTCAGTGCCAATCAAGGCCTAAGCCCAGGGGATATTGTGGTGGAGGTTAATGGCCAGGCCGTTACCGCAATTGAAGGCAAGGATAATTGCTATCAGATTCCAGAATCGCAGCAACTCCTCGTTAATTATATTGTAATCCGAGTAACTAACCCTGCGATTATACTTAACATCACACGCGTTGGGCTGGAGTCTGATAGCCCGGTTCATCTTGGCCTAGCAAGAACCACTCGCGGTACTTGGAATGAGCGCGCAGTGCGCAAGGTCCTCAAGATATTTGCGTTTGGTGGTCATGCGCAAGACGATCAAATTCAGGATTGGGCGGATATGGACGCCTTTGATGCGATCCAAGAAATGCTGACTTTTGCAGAGCATAACCTTTTGTTATCACCGTTGGCACCAAGCGAAACATACACGGACAGTGCTGGTGAGGCAGGAAGTACTTTAGCCGCAGGAACCTTAACTCAATGGCTAACCTTTATTTCAAGTGACCTTTCCAATATCCCTTACCCCGCTATTGGGGATCGCGATGAATTAGGTCTTAATGGTAATAATTTTACTGATGCTTATAGCCGCATGATTACGGTTCGTGGGATGAATCCATTTCGACAGAAAATTGGTTTCTGGGAAACCAATTATCACTTAGCCACTAACCTGGAGGCCTCCGTATCACGCCCACAAATGGCACGTTACTATGATGAAATCATGCAGGCTCATGAAGCCGGATTACCCTACCATCAAGTTATGGGGGTTGCGGCAAAATCGGCGGCGGTGGCAATGCAATATGGACACCGTTTCAACCGATGGAATTCGAGCACCGGTGAGTGTGAGTGTAATGATGATTTTGCTCGTGAGATTCACCAACTATATTACGGGATTTTTGGCGAAGGCGCGCCTTACCATGAAAGCTTAACAATACCTGAAACGGCTAAGTTACTTACCGATATGCAGGTTCATTATAACGATGGATTGCTTGGTGGTTATCCTCTTGATGTTGATTTCGGGGCCGATGATCATCACACAGCTGGCGTCTATGTATTTAAGCCTTATGAGGGTAATGAGGGTAGCCCGAATATTATGGGCGATACTGCTAAGGAAAAAATTGACGCCTTGATGCCCATTTCTATGCAGCATCCTGAGTCCTTGCAAAATTTACCAGTGATGATCATTTCAGTGCTAGCCGATGATAATTTAAGTGAAGGGCGCAAAGATCAGCTTAGAGCAACATGGGCCTCAATGGGGGTAGATCGTAAATTGCTGGATTTTATTCATGCCTACGCTATTTCGAATTTGTTACATAGCCCAGAGCACTTTAAATATCTTACGACGTATGATCGAGCGCTGTATCTTGCCAACAAATCCAACTTAGCGAATATAGAGGCTTATCTTGGAGGTGATCAAGGAGGTGACTTTAGACTCGGTCGGACTGTACGAGGTATTGTTCGTGAAGATTCTGTTGGTGATTTCTTTAGACCAATCCACAATGTATTTGGAGGGCAGACGGCTATCGAGGCATCCGATTCCAGTTTGGCGTTTGAAAACAATTTCAACCGCCTGACTCGGTATGAGGACGGAATCACTGACTGTGATACTTGTGACCTAGGCCAGCCGTGGGAGAAAAAATGGGCAGCAGTTTTGCCACAAAGATCGGACGGTAATTTTTATGTATCCGACGCAGCCGAGTGGCTATGGAATCACGTGGTCGGAAACATGGATAACTACACAGAGCTTGAGCGTGCGCATTTATATGCGATCTTAGGTGCAGCGGTCATCCAGCCGGGCGCAAGCATTGATGGTTTTCATGCGTATGATTTCAATCAATCAATGTGTGTTGTTGCTGATCATGAATATGACCCTAAAGGCTTAAGCCCCGATGCAACAATAACGGACATTTTGGCTTCATGGGACTGGCCTAATTATTGTCGTGGTGACGATGAAGGTGGTGATTTCTTAGCCCATGAACTTGCCGAGCTGAATGCTCAGTATACAGGTGCTCTGATTGAAGGTAACCCTCAGATACAAAAGGTTCTAAGTGAGCTAGGAAACCTAACCATTCAATTGAATGCTTCTGGCGCTGAGCATTTGAACGATGGCTCACATTTACGCCACAATGCTCGAGGACGTGTCAGTAGCGCGCTTGGTTTTATTTTCACCACGCCATTTGTTTTTGCGGAGGGGCAGTAATGAGTATCAATAATCGTAGTCGCAGACACTTTCTACAAACTGCTTTTTACTCAAGTGTGGCCTATGGGGCGGGAGCCCTCCCTTTATTATCGCCTAATGCGCAAGCGACGCCTGTGCCACTAACAAACCGAATTTTGATCGATCTGTTTTTAAACGGTGGCCCTGACATGAGACACTTGATTGTGCCCGCATTTGATGTCACACCGAATAGTTTTGGTGATAAATACTGGAGTAATCGTAGCCGTTCACACAGTTTAACTATTTCTGGCCAAACTGCTGAGCAACGCTGGAATAATGATTATTACCCGATTACTGTCGGCGGTAACAATTGGTCGGCAGGATTAGTTGATGCAGGCGGATTAAATTCTGGAGTAACCTTCGGCATTTGGCGCGAGGCGGGTTGGCTGATTGATATGTTTAGATCAGGTAATGTGGCGTTAATCTTTAATGCTGTTGGCGGTACCAACGGTGCTCACGACTTGTCACAATTAATGATGTATCAAGGTGATGTGCTGACATCATTGAACAACCAAGAACGATCGGGTTGGGGCGGCCGGTTGGCGCGCTCCGCGGGCGGTAACCCTATCGCCCTAACGAGTTCACCAAGCCCATTTACATTTGGCCCAGTAGGCAACGCGCCCAACTTCAGTTTAAATGGCATTGATAATTCTGACCTAATTGTTATTGATGATACACGCGATATAGGTTTGTACGATCCGGGAGTTTACAACGCTCCATACTATGACTTTAGCGGCAAGATGGCGCGTTCGGCAAAGTCCTATTATGCAGCATTGCGTACTGAGCAAATTAGCCATGCGTATCAAAAATTCATGAACCATGAATTTAAAACGCGTCAATTTGGTGAAGCGATTAAGCAACGAATAGATTCAACCCC